>CAZEQP010000018.1:0-14564 GCA_964514345.1 uncultured Candidatus Obscuribacterales bacterium | reverse complement strand
ATAGTGGAAGAGTTAAGAGGTCAGGAACTTACAGTGAGTGCCTTAAAAGAAATTCTGCAAATATCTTCAGCTGCGACATCACAGCAATTGTCATTGCTTCGCGCGCATGGAATCGTTATCGAAAACAGACAAGGAAGAAATGTTTTCTACCATCTAAGCAAACCGGACCTTGCTGACTGGCTTATGGACGGACTAAAATTCATAGATCCGGATACAAGCCAAGTTCATACAATGGCTACTGCTATTGAAAGTGCGCGCTCGGCTTGGGGTAGTGCGCCTAAGCAAAAGCGAACATCTTCAAAGTCAGCAAAAAAGGGCGGCAAAAACTAGTTAGCGAAGAAGGCGTCTTATCGACCGATTCTGTATTTATGGTCTGTGTGCCATTAATGGCTATTACTACTGGTTGAAAAGCTTATAAAGAAAATGCCGAGGCCCTGGAGTGCCTAAGAAAACTTAAAAAGCTTGGAAACCTAATTCCGAAGTTTTCTTATCTGGTTCACGTATGGTTCATACTCTACTAATATCATTGGGTGGTTAGGAAATAAGGTGGATATATCTTGCCGGGCAGAGACAAAGTTATTATTGTGGGTGGTGGACTGGCAGGTCTTTGCTGTGCCCTATATTTGCATCGCGACAAAATTCCTTTTCTCATCCTTGAAGGGAGCGATGCCGTTGGTGGACGAGTGCGTACCGACATGCACGGAGGCTTTCTGCTGGATAGAGGATTTCAAATTTTTCTCACTGCTTATCCGGAAGCACAAACTGTTCTGGATTATGAAAAATTGCAACTGAAGCCATTTTATCCTGGTTCTATTGTGTGGAAGAGCGGTCAATTTCATAAGATGGCTGACCCTTTTCGTAAACCGATTGATGCATTGATTTCACTTTTTAATCCGGTGGGAAACGTCCACGACAAATTCGCAGTGGCAGGATTAAGGCAAGACATTCTGGATGACTGTAATGATGATACCAAATGTGATACTGGTAACACTTTGTCCATGCTCAAGCAAAGAGGCTTTTCTGATGAGATGATTAAGTCCTTTTTTCGACCTCTCTTTGCCGGAATTTTTCTGGAAAATAAACTCGAAACTTCAGGCGAAGTGTTTGAATTCGTATTTAAAATGCTTGCAAAAGGTGACAATGTTTTACCCTCCACAGGGATGCAAGCCATTCCAGCTCAAATTGCTCAGGAACTGCCTTCAGAAAGTATCTGTTTATTGCACAAAGTAGCTAGAGTGGATGGCAATTCAGTCAAAATGAATACAGGCGAAGTTTTTGAAGGCAAGGCGGTGGTGATAGCCACAGAAGAGCCTGAGTGCAGGCGACTTTTAGGGCTGGATGGAAATATTTCATACAGAAGTCAGACTTGTCTTTATTTCTCGGCTGACAAAGCTCCATTTGATGAACCGGTCATTGCTCTAAATGGAGAAAGTTCAGGTATAGTTACAAATTTTGCGGTTGTGAGCAATGTTTCACCCAATTATGCTCCGCCTGGAAAAGTTTTATTGAATGCCGTCATTACCGGTGATTTAGAAATGGATGACGATCAACTGGAGGCTGCTGTGCGCGACCAGATGAAATTATGGTTTGGAACACAAGTGAACGATTGGAAGCATTTACGCACTTACAGAGTAAAATATTCCCTTCCTGATCAGACACAAGAAGCGCGTTTGCGTGTAGATAGAAGCTCCAGATGCGGTAACTCTTTGTATTATTGTGGCGACTATCTGGAAAATGGATCTATAAACGGAGCCATGAAATCAGGCAGAAGAGTGGCTGAATTAGTTAAGTCTGAAATTTTCAGTCTGGCTAAATAAATCCTAGATATAATCCAGATTCGAAATGATTTTGTTTGCCTGCGCTTCAATTTCAGCGCGCCAGTGATCAGGCCTTCCGGCAAGATTTTTCATCACCATAGTCATTCTGTGATTAACTTGAAATGCATTTTCGTGCCGCATTAGAAAATTCCAGTATAAGGAATTAAACGGGCAGGCATTCATTCCAACGCTTTCTTTAGGATTGTATTCACACTTTTTGCAATAGTTCGACATTTTGTTTATGTAATTAGCTGAAGCGGCATAGGGCTTGGTGCCGACATAACCATTGTCTGCGTGCAAAGTCATGCCAATCACATTGGGCACCATCACCCAATCATAAGCGTCCACAAACATTTCAGTGAACCAGTCGTTCACAGATAGTGGGTTCAGTCCGGCCAGCATTGAAAAATTGCCCAGCAACATCAAGCGCACTATATGATGAGTATATCCATGCTCGATAGTGGTATTGATACTGTCGCTCATACAGCGCATTCTTGTATTGCCTGTATTAAAAAACTGAGGAAGCGGGTTGGATGCACAAAGTGAGTTGCGCATTTTGTACTCAGGCATTAAGCGCCAGTAAACACGAAAGATATATTCACGCCAGCCTATCAATTGACGAATAAATCCCTCGCAGGAAGACAAAGAGACCTGTCCGTCTCTATACGCTTGTTCGGCGGCTCTGGCCAGGCTTAGTGGATGCAACAAACAGGTGTTGATGTAAGGCGACAATACCGAATGATTTAAGAATGGTTTTCCCTCAAGCATTGCGTCCTGGTGTGGACCGAAAAGATCCAGTCTGTTTTTTATAAAATCGCAAGCGGCAAGTTCGGCATCTTTAGCCGTAACGGCGTATTGCCAGTTTTTTGTGGTGCCGGGGTGATCAAAAAAGTTATTATCAACCATATTGATTACAGCTTGAGTAATTTTGTCTGCTTCAAAAGTGATTACAGGTTTGGCTGAAAGATTTTTGTCCGGAGGCAAGCGGTTGTTTTTGTCATAATTCCAGAGTCCGCCTTCAGGTTCAGGACCATTCATTAGCAATCCGGTTTTTTTTCGCATCATTCGATAAAAAACTTCCATGGTTACTCGTGAATCCGGCTGCTTATGCAATTTTTCGAAGTCTTCTCTGGTAGAGATGAAATTGCAATGTGGAGTAAATTCTAGTTTCACCTCAGGTCGCAGCATTGAGGCTAAAGATTCATTGGCACCATATTCAGATTGTTCCATCATTATAATGCTTGAGGGTTTGTACTTTTTTAAATGGGCATCCAGTGCCCCTTTGAAAGATGGAGATTCTTTGTGATAATCGACTCGCCAGCCCGAGGCCTCCAGTTCGTCGGCGAAATGACGCATGATTGAGTAAATAAGCACCAGTTTTTTCTTGTGGTATTTTAGTTTTTTCCCACGTTCTATTGATTCGATTAATAAAACAACAGCATCGCTTTTGTCTGCGCAAGCCAGAGCGGTGTTGGACATCGAGCATTGGTCACCTGTTATCCAGATAGTTATCATTCAGCTTCTCACATATATCAAATGACCTAAGTCGTAACCATTATTTTTTGCCAGGGAAAGTAGATTGTCGAGACTTTCGGAATCAAGCGATTTAGCCCGGGACAAAACCCATAAAAATCTTTTTTTTGGTTCACCCACTAAAGCTGTGGTGTAATCTTGGTCCACAAATATCACAGTATAATTTGCCCAGACAAAAGGCAGAAAGCGCAGAGCAGGCGGTGCAAAAGTAACTTCAAAAGTAACATCGGATGCTTGACTTGCACGTGCCACTCCTTTTGCGCTGATTTTATTGCGGTCTTTTTTGACACAACTGTTTAAAACTTCAATCTGTCCATCAGGCAAAATGGTGTATCGTGCCGAAATATCACAAACACAACGACGCTCAAAAAAATTAGGCAAGCGCGCTTGTTCGTACCAGAGCCCCAGATATTTTTCTAAATCTATTTTTTGAGCTTTCATCACTCTTTGCTCCAAAGTACATAAGTGACGATGATGGCTGTGCAAGACCAGGCAACGGTGCGAATCCAGTTCATCACGATCAATTTTTTGTGCACATCTGCAGAAAAATCAATACACAAACTATTGTGCAATGGAACCGACCAGAAAGCCGTGATTAACCAGATGACTATAACCAGCGCGAAATTTATCCACAACCAGTTGTTTCCAGTTTGAAATGCGGTCAAAAATGAAAATATGAGCTGCGTGATCATGGGAATTACCACCACATACGAGGTCAACTGACAATGCGCTTTTTCATAGTTAGTAAAATTCTCAAGGCCGACATTAAGCAGCAAAGGATAATGGACAATTTGTACAAACCAGATAAGACCGGTCATAGCCCAGGTGGAAGCGGCTAGAATCAAAAGATTATTCATTAAATTCTCTCCTTGAATTGCTCGGCATAACCTGTGAGCTCGACATAACTCTGCCCCTTGATCGGTTTATTTTTGTCAGTGCCTGAAACAGCGCACGCGCCTTCCCAGTAAGAAACAGGATTTCCGTCGCCTTTTTCCAGTTCTTGATTTTTCATTTTGGGTTTAATGAAAAGTTCAATTTTTTCAGAGTACACCAGCACTTTCCAACAGGAAGGATAAATCGCTTGAGTCTTTTTGCTCTGCCAGCTTCCAGTCTGAGTTATAGAAAAGTCTTTCAAGCTCAGATGTTTTGAATTACCCTTGCAATCGATTATGGTGCCGGATGAAACAGGATCATATCCACCCGTTTTTAAACGCATCAGATAAAACATCAACTCGCGATTGTCATCCAGCTGGATACTGAACCAGTCCCAACCCACTTGATCCGGCGTAAGCTGATTACTTCCAAATTCGTGATCCATCCAGCTCTGACCGGATACTTTCAATTTTTTGCCGCCGACTGAGATAGTGCCTTTTGTATCCAATCTGGTAATCGAATAATAGTGCGAGGCGCAACCCGGAGCCGAGGCTTTGCGACTGATGCCATCAATTCCCTGGATTACCGGAGGTTTCAACTCGCTCAACTCAAGATCTATAGAATAATCCTGGTCTTTTGCTTTAAGCGTGTATGTTGAACCTTTTTTTTCTGCCGACCAATTCTGGTTCCAGACTTTGAATTGTTTATTCTCGGATCCTGCACTTCCCAGTCCGCTGCGTCTTATTCTGTGTTTTGCCACAAATGACTGGTGATTGATATCACTAATGCAAAAATGTGCCATATACAAGTCATTGACCTGCCAGGGCGAGTTTTGCACGCTGTCTTTTAAGTCAAGAGCGGTGCGAAAAAATGTGAGCTGATAACCGTAAATTGATTCATCTTCGGCTCTCAAATGTCCGGTGTAATACCACCACTCTGTTTTGAAAAGCTCATGATTGGCGTGATCTTCTTGAAAAGAAAAAACATAACCAGGCTGCGCCAATTTAAACTTGTGTGAAGCCGGTGCAGGACACTGGATGGAGATTAATATTATTGACACAAGCAGAGTTAACAGAACAAATCTTTTCATTCGGTCCGCACGCCCCCTGAGGTCACAATTTTAGAAGCGGCTAAGGCAGGGATGAAGCCGGATAAAAATGATGTAAAAACAATCAATAGAATTGACTGCAATAAAGTCAAATAAGGCAAACTCATTTGAACAGTCCATCCGAATGATTGCTTGTTTATGACATGAATCAATATAAGTGACAAAGCCATTCCGGCGATAATTCCCATCAGGGCGCCCAGAAAACCGAGCATAGTCGACTGAATGAGAATTATTTTTTTGATTTCGGTCATCGAGGCGCCAACAAAGCGAAGAATAGAAAAATCTTTACGCATTTCAAGAACTATGGCAAGCACAGTATTGGCCACTCCGATGATGGCAACTGCAATTGATATCGCATGTAGTGCATAGGTGATGGCAAACGTGTTATCGAACACTCTCAGCACTTCAGCTTTCAGTCCGGAGTGTGTGAGTATGTTTACCTGGGCGGATGTCCCGATATTTTTGATTATGTTTTCACGCACCAGATCAGGTGATATGTTTTTGCTCAGATACACGGCGCAACTTGAAGAGCCTTGAGAGGGAAAATATTTTTCTTGCAGGTCTCTGGCAATGATTATGTATCCAAGGTCACTTGCATAGTCGAAATAAATTCCTTGCAAGAGCAAATCCAATTTTCCTTTTGCCGTTTCAATAGTGACTGTGTCGCCTTTTTTCAGATGAAAGCGTTCGGCGAAAGATTCAGTGACTATGCATGATTTGAGAGTGGATCTAACTCTGGCAAGAACATCGGTGGATTTTTCGCTGTCTGTGAAAAGGAGGTTGCCCCGTTTTTCCAGGATCTTCAAATTGCCGGAGCCTAAGTTAGTCAGTCTGTTTTGGAATTTAAGAGGGAAGTGCACAAACACGTCCACATCCTCAACTCCTGTGGTTTGCTTGATTTTTAAAAGAAGTTCTTCACTCAGTTTGGCATTGCGACTATTGAGTGATCGCGCTTTAGATTCGATAAACAAGTCTGCTTTCAGTGTTTGTTCCACCCAAACTGTTACTGTGTTTCGAAAACTCGAAATCATTATTACCATACTGGTCATCATGGCGATACCCAGCATCAGTCCGGCAACCGCCACGCATGTGCGGGAGAGACTGCCGCTCAAAGCGGATATGGAAAGTGAAATCTCGATATTTCGGATTAGTGGTTTGACTACGGCGAAAAAAACTTTCAAAAGTAAGGGCAGACAAAATGCCAATCCAAACACTACAAGGGCGGCGCTCACATATCCAAATAGTGGAAAACTGTTGACGGCTGGAAATTTTGCGCACACAAGCCCCATCAAGAGTAACGTTGCTCCACCAGCCGCCAGTTTTTTTGAATTTCTAATTGTTCGTGGTTCGTGTGAGGCAGGTTTCATTGATTCGGCCGGGTTAACGTTCATTGCTTCAAGCAAGGGTCCCAGCGCGGCTAAAAAGGTCATGACCGTTCCTGTAAAAAAGCATGAAAAAATTAAGTTCAAATCAAACTGCACTTGAGCTTGAGGTTGACCTATGTACAAAGCCTCAACAGTTTTAGAAACTGCACTTAGTGCTGATTGAGCCAGAATGCACCCGAAAACTACTCCCAGAGCCGAACCTATGACACCGATGAAAATAATTTGAGCCAGAAATAGATTGAAAATCAAAAGTTTGTCAGCGCCGAGGGCTCGCAATATTCCTATTTCAGAACGTTTGCGAATGACAGAAATGGACATGGTGTTGTACACCAGAAAGGCTCCCACCAGAAGTGCGATTACACTGAGGGCGGTCAGGTTGCTTTGAAAAGCGGCGGTCATTTTTTCCAGTTGAAGACTTCTGTCAGCCGGCCTTTCCACTAAAAGACCAGGAGGCAGAGTGCTATTCAACTTCTGGCTGAGAGCGCTCCATGCGTTTTCTTTTACTATTATTTCTACGCGGGTTATTTTGCCCGATCTGGAAAATAAATTCTGAGCCGGACCAATGTCCATCAATAATAAGTTGCCGCCATATGCTTTGCCGAATCTGGCATTGTCGATAGTGTCAACAATTTTTATTTCTTCCATCCGGTCATTGACCAGCACATTTATTTTGTCACCGACAGTCAGATAGTGTTTTTGCACAAAATCTTTTCCGGCCAGGGCGGAGTTATTCGATAATAAAGAAGTGACCGAATCCAGCTCCAGTGATTTTTCATTCCTGTGTCGAAAAGCCGAGTCTGCAAAAAGATCGACGCCAATCATCTGAATTAGGTCGGGATTTGAGCCTGCCAGCACGACACTGTCTTCAATTACCGGGGTAAATTCGACATCCTCGTCCCAGAGAAATTGCAATTTTTCAAGAATGGTTTCATCCAATTCATCACCAGTGGCGGCAAGCACATGCATGTTTGAATTGCCCGATATCAAATTGACATTTTCTTTGAAGCGCATGACTGCTGTTTTGTTTGCAAGTGATACCGCAAGCATCACAGTCACTCCCAGAGCGATGCCTGTAATGCTTAAAAGGGTCCCGAGTTTGTTGCTTTTGATATCCTGAAAAACAAAGCATGAAAACAGTCTGGTAAAAGTCATCAGCCCTCCTCCGCCTCAACCATTCCGTCTTTCATGTGCAAGACTCTGTCTGCATATTGAGCGGCTTCAGCACTGTGAGTAGCCATTATTATTGTTTCGCTTTGTGAGCTAGCGAGATTTTTCAAAATATCAAGCACTTTGGCTCCGTTGGCCGAATCAAGATTTCCTGTTGGTTCGTCCGCGATTATTATTTTGGGCTTGTTCACTATGGCTCTGGCAATGGCTGTGCGTTGCATCTCACCACCTGATAATTGGCTCGGATAGTGATTTTCTCTTGCAGTCTAATTGAAGTAGGCGAGTACTTCACGCACTTTTTCAGTGATGTCTTTCTGTCTGAGGTTTCCTCGCAACTGCAAAGGAAGAGCCACATTTTCACCGACAGTTAAAGTGGAAAGTAGATTGAAAAACTGAAAAACGAAGCCGATGTTTTCTCTGCGCAAAAGTGTGGTTTCCTGCTCGTTTAGTTGGCTCAAATCACGTCCTGAAAGAAGAATATTTCCTGAGTCGACAGAATCAAGACCGGTTATACAGTTGAGCAAGGTGGTTTTACCGCAGCCAGAGGGTCCCATCAAAGCTGTGAAACTGCCCTGACGGAAAGTCAGATTGATGCCATCCAGAGCGAAATTGCTTTGAGCGGGAAACTTTTTTCTGACATTCCGGACTTCTAATTGAATTGGGCTATTTTCGGCAAGTAGTGTCATATGTCACCTTTTAACTGCAAAATACCGGTTTTGAATGAACAGAACATGAATGAATTTAGTTCATCGACAGTTCAGTTAAGGATTTTACTCTTAGCATATGCAAGAACAGAATATTCAAGACGTTTTTGACCGCATAGATCACCTGGCTGTAGTGGTCGAAGACTTAAACACAACTATAGACTGGTATTTGCAGAAGTTTCAATGTTCGGTCGTGTACAAAGACGATACCTGGGCGATGCTTGAGTTTGCCAATATAAAATTAGCTTTTGTCGTTGCCGCAGAGCATCCGCAGCATATGTGCGTGGTTCGACAAGACGCAGCTTCATTTGGTTCTTTGAAAACTCACAGAGATGGAACAAGGTCCTGTTATATTCAGGACCCTTCCAAAAATATTTTAGAGATTCTTGAATCAGGCGATAATTGATTTATTTCAAATCAAATCGGTCTGAGTTCATTACTTTGGTCCAGGCTAAGGCAAAGTCATTTACAAATTTGTCTTTAGAATCGTCGCTTGCATAAACTTCAGCCACTGCGCGCAATTCTGAATTGGAGCCAAAGATCAGATCCACAGGAGTGGCTGACCACTTGAGCTTGTCAGATTTGCGGTCGTGTCCTTCATAAAGATTGTCTGTCGATGCTTTGGACCATTTTGTGTTCATGTCGAGCAAATTGACAAAGAAATCATTGGTCAATTTTCCAGGTTGGTTTGTAAACACGCCCAGTTTGGAATGACCTTGATTGGCATCGAGTGCCCTCAAGCCACCGACCAGAACAGTCATTTCAGGAACCGTAAGTTTCAGAAATGCAGCGCGTTCGACCAGTGCTTCAGCAGGTGACTTTTCATATCCGCTTGC
The DNA here is from genome assembly GCA_964514345.1 of uncultured Candidatus Obscuribacterales bacterium. Lineage (GTDB taxonomy): Bacteria > Cyanobacteriota > Vampirovibrionia > Obscuribacterales > Obscuribacteraceae > Aved-18. The sequence goes on along the minus strand of CAZEQP010000018.1, from coordinate 5,141 downwards.
GTAATAGTTTCTGAATCCGTCTGCTTTAGGCTCCAGATTTGAATAAGATTCCACATCAGTTTTGTCCTGTGTCGCGTCGGTGCGACCGGGTGAAAATGCGACTTTGACTTCAGAGCCTGCGTCTTTAGCCGCTTTTTCTATAGCTGCTCCACCGCCCAATACTATTAGGTCAGCCAGAGAAACTTTTTTCCCGCCTGAAGCTTTGCTGTTGAAATCAGTCTGGATTTTTTCAAGCGCGGACAAAACTTTGGCAAGTTCGACAGGGTCGTTCACTGCCCAGGAGCTTGCCGGATTAAGCCTGATACGAGCGCCGTTAGCGCCACCACGTTTGTCTGTGCCTCTAAATGATGCTGCCGATGCCCAGGCTGTTTTGACCAGTTCCGGTACAGTCAAGCCGGAGGCAAGAATATCTGCCTTGAGTTTTGTGATATCAGCATCGTCTATCATTTTATAATCGGCTTCAGGTAAAGGATCTTGCCAGAGTAAAGACTCGCTTGGCACTTCCGCTCCCAAATAGCGTGAACGAGGCCCCATGTCTCTGTGTGTCAGTTTATACCAGGCTTTAGAGAATGCTAATTTGAACTCTTCCGGATTCTCCTTGAATCGCTTGGCGATTTTTTGATATTCAGGGTCCATTTTTATGGAAATATCTGTGGTGAACATCATGGGCGGATGCTTTTTGTTGGGGATATGCGCATCAGGCACCATGTTGTCCGCCCCTTTGTCTTTAGGTCTCCATTGTTGAGCCCCGGCAGGACTTTTGGTAAGTTCCCAATCGAATGCAAACAAATTATCCAGATACTGGTTGGTGAAACGAATGGGATTTCGCGACCAGGCTCCTTCCAGTCCGCTTGTAATTGTATCTGCACCACATCCGGTGCCGTGCTTATTCACCCAGCCGAATCCCTGACATTCGATTCCGGCTCCAGCCGGTGCTGGTCCGAGATTGTCTCCTGAAGCCGCTCCATGAGCTTTGCCGAAAGTATGACCACCGGCGATGAGAGCGACCGTTTCTTCGTCGTTCATTGCCATGCGGCCGAAAGCCTCTCTCATGTCTTTGGCTGCAGCAAGTGGATCCGGCTTGCCGTTAGGCCCCTCAGGATTTACATAGATAAGTCCCATTTGAGTTGCAGCCAATGGTTTTTCCAGTTTGCCTGAGACACGATTGCTGGAAAGCCATTTTCCATCCGGTCCCCAGTAAATAAGATCCGGTTCCCAGTCGTCGTGGCGTCCGCCGGCGAATCCAAATGTTTTGAAACCCATGGACTCAAGTGACACATTGCCAGTCAGAACCATCAGGTCGGCCCAGGAAAGTTTTTTTCCGTATTTTTTCTTCACCGGCCACAGCAATCTGCGGGCTTTGTCCAAACTGGCATTGTCAGGCCAGCTGTTCAAAGGCTCGAATCGCTGCTGCCCGCCGCCGGCACCACCGCGCCCGTCAAAAATGCGGTAAGTTCCTGCACTGTGCCAGGCCATGCGAATGAAAAAGGGACCATAACTGCCGTAGTCAGCCGGCCACCATTCTTGTGACGTTTTCAAGACTTCAGCTATGTCCTTTTTTACGGCTTGAAGGTCCAGGCTTTGAAATTCTTTGCCGTAGTTGAAATCTTTTCCGTATGGGTTGGATTCAATAGAATTGGCTCTCAGGGATGAAAGATCAAGTTGTTTGGGCCACCAGAACTGGTTGGGGCGAGGTTCACCGTCAGCCTGGGCGGGCAGGGACTGTGATACTAGAGACAGCAAAGCTGCTTGAATAATTAAGGTTCTAACTGTTTTTTTCATCAAGCGGATTCCTCTTTTCGTATGTGCTCTTTCGCCGCCCGGATAGCATACCTAATAAATAGATTGCAGAGTTTGTCAGGGTGATGGAATTAATATAACTTTAGACTAATTCTAAGCGCCCTTCTCACCAGAGCCGTCTGTTTTCAAAGAAAAAAGATAGTGAGAAACTTGCCATTCTTTACCGTTTTGATACCCCCACAACTCAGCACACGCCATAAAAAATACCCGCCAATAATTCCACCAGACTTTGCATTTGCTTTTGCCGTATGTTTCTTCCAGAAAAGGAAATAGTTCGCTCTTATACAAATCCATTTTTTTTAACCAGGCATTTGCCGTCTTTTGATAATGAACCCCGTTAATAACCCAATGTTTTTGTATGATCAAATCTTCCTGGAAATACAAAAATAAATGGTCGCAAGGCATAGTTCCTCCGGAAAAAAAATATTCTGTCATCCAGTCATTCTCATCCGACTTGTCGTAATGATAGGCAAAGTCTTTGTGAGAAAAAATATGCACGAACATTTTTCCCTCGGGATTGAGCCAAGATGAGAGCTTTTTGAAAAGCAGACGATAGTTTTTCATATGTTCAAGCATTTCTATCGAAACTATTCGATCAAATTTTTGTTCCGACTGAAATTCCACTATATCCCCGGTCAGGACTTTCACATTTGAAAGTCCCATTTTTGATGCTTCTGACTCAATGAATAGGCGCTGTGATACTGAATTTGAAAAGGCGGTGAGATTGCTGTGCGGAAATTTTTGAGCGCAATAGAGTGTGAATGATCCCCAGCCGCAGCCAAGATCTAAGATGCTTTGACCGCTTTTTATGTCTGCTCGCTCGATATAAAGATCAAGCATATCTTCTTCTGCCTGATCTAGAGCTTTTTGCCAGTTTCTGTCCGGGGCATTTTTAAAATATGCGCAACTATATTTCATTCTTTTTCCCAGAACTTTCTTGAAAAACGGAGGGGGCAATTCATAATGCTGAATATTTGCATCTGATGTGTTTATAGCAATCGGAAGCCGGTTTAGATCTTCAACAAAGCGTGCAAGATTTTCCTTTACTTGAGTGTTTTCTCTTTTTAAAATGTCCAGTTTTTGTTTAAGAAAACGTCTGATACCGGCTCTGATGACAAAGTCGGGCAGAAGACCTGAACCGAGTAAGTTATCCAGTTTACTCATTTTTCGAGATCCTTATTATGCGGAGGCAGAGGAAAGAAAGCACTGGTGCTTTGTTGATACTGTCGATATCCATCTCCTCTTTTAGTCAGTGAAACTTCTTCGCTCAGTTTTATTCCGGATAATTCAGTCAGTATGAAATAAATCAAGACAGGACTTATTAAAGCAAAAATTCCAAATGGAGAATTTAGTGAGTAAAAACCGAACGCAAGCCATATACACCATTCGAAAAAATAATTGGGATGGCGTGAATATTTCCAGAAACCGGTTTGGCAAACCTGACAGGCTTGTCTGGTATTATCGCCGGCAGCAAAGTCTGCCAGCTGTTTGTCGGACAGCCACTGGCAAATGAATGAAATTATAAAAAAAACAACTGATACTGCCTGTAGTGTTTGAAACTTCAAGCCATCGTTTGATGCGCAAATGATGAACACAATCGACAGGAAAGATTGCAAAACGGCCTGGAATTGAAAAACGCCGTAGATATACAGCGTTTCATTTACTGTAGCGCTTGCTCTGATTTTTTTGAATCTAAGATCCTCGTGGTAGGGATTTTTCAGAATCCGCAAGGCAAGATGAACGCCGAGTCTTGTACTCCAGAGAAATACCATCGAAAGCATTACCAAATGCGCTGTCGATTTGTTGCCGCTCAGAAGCAAAAGCACCAAATAAATGATACTGAATCCGAATGTCCATGGTATGTCGCTCATTGATGCATTTTTGTATTTGAGAGAAACGAGCCAGGCAACGGTCATCATGAAGGAACTTAAGCCAAACACATACAAAAAATAGAGAATGAGCGTGTTCATAATGCTCTCGAGCGGGCTAGAGTCATATTGTTGGGTCGAGTAAGAATAATTTGCAGTACGCTTATTTCACGACAGGCAAAGGCAGCCTGACAATAACAAAAATAATAGTTCCACTTGCGAATGAACTCATCACTGAAACCAAGATTTTTTATTTCAGTTCGGGCTTCCATAAAATTCTTTCTCCACTCAGCCAGTGTCAGGGCGTAACTTTCGGCAAAGTCGAATAAATCGAGCAGTTGCAAATCTGTATGCCTGTTAGTGGCTCGTACAACACGCTCTATTGAAAGCAGCAATGAGCCTGGAAAAATGTGCTTCTGAATAAAATCGACTGAATCTTTTATTCGTTCGTATTTACTGTCGGCTGAGGTGATAAGCTGAATTGCCAAGAGTCCGTCATTGCTTAAAAGGTCGGAGCACTTTTTGAAAAAAACATCTACGTATTCGTCTCCAAGCGCCTCCACCATTTCCACTGAGACGATTTTGTCGAATTTACCTTTTGTATTCCTGAAATCTTCGAGTCTGATTTCAATTTGTTCGTCCAGCCCCAAGCCTTTTATCTTCTCCAGAGCGAACTCATATTGAGCCTGCGAAATAGTTATCCCGGTGATGTGCACTTTATAATTTTGAGCGGCGTAAACAGCAAAAGATCCCCATCCACATCCGATTTCGAGGACCCGATCGCCTTCTTGAAAGTTCAGTTTTTGGCAAATTCGCTCATATTTCGCTTTTTGTGCCTCAGCCAGCGATTCTTTTCCGCTCAGGAAAAGTGCGCTTGAGTAAGCCATTGATGGATCCAGAAATAAAGCAAAAAACTCATTGCCGAGATCGTAATGGTCTTGAATGTTTACTCGGGCCTTTTTGATAGAGTTTGGTCTGAGTCTGTGCTTTATGTTGTTTATGAAATTTAGACCGTTCAATAATTTGTTGCGTGAAGAGGAGCCTTCAAGCACGGTTGAATGAGCTGAGTTGGCAATGAACCAGGCAATGACTTCAGTCAGATTCTCAGTCTCCCACTCTCCGTTTATGTATGATTCAGCGAATCCGATTGCCCCGTAACGAAAACAATTATCAAAAAAAATTTCTGATTTTATTTCAATACCGGCTTGAAATGATTGTTCCATGCTGTTATTGGTCATTACTGTTCCTTCGGGCAATACCAATCTTAGGCAGCCCGCTTTCATGGACAAGAGTGAGTTTAAAACAATAGTTTTAGCGAATCCCAAATGTCTCACTCCTCAGAATTTTTGAAACGCAAGATATTTGTCTGCAATTCGGGAAAGGCTTCTTTGGTGTGGAAAGAGAGACCTTTTGCCCATAACAGCAAAGCATGCAAATGAATTCCCAGAATGACCATGAAATTGGAAAAAGGGT
>CAZEQP010000017.1:0-14811 GCA_964514345.1 uncultured Candidatus Obscuribacterales bacterium | reverse complement strand
AATGGCCGGCGGATACTGAATTTATTTTGGTGCATATAATTGAGTCGGAGAATTACAATGTGACAGGCTCGCTTGAGTCTCTTCAGCATCAGAGCACGCTAAACAAGGAAAAAGAGCGGGAGTATCAGAAACAATATTCATGGCTGCATGAACTGGCTGCAAATAACCAGGCTTTACTGGGCAATATGCGTTGTGTAATTCTGACCGGAAATATTGAATACTGTCTTGAACAAGTTTGCAGTGTGATTAAGCCCAATTATTTTGTTATGACTTCGCATGAACGCAGCGTCCAGCAGAGAGTCTGGCTTAAGAGCATATGTGCTTCAGTCTGTGACCATCTTGATTGTTCGCTTGAGGTTGTCAAACCGTCGAACTGGCAAGGTCGTCTTATGCAAAATGGCGCTTTTGACATGATACCAAGACGAATACTTGCGGCCGTAGATGGATCTGAAAATTCACTGCGGGCGCTTGATTGGTTGGTTGATCAAGAATTACCGCGTGACACACTGATCAAACTGGTGATGGTGCTTGAAGGTAATCGCTCGATGGAACTTGAAAATGCGAAAAATTTGTGTTCGTCCTCTCTGGCAAAACGTTGGTCTACAAAATACAACTTCCGCCAGTTTGCAAGAGATTGGTTCAATGAGCAGCTTGACATGCTTAAGTCATATTTGAAGGACCATATCGTAGAAGGTGCTTGTGTGGAAGGTGAACCGGTCGCTCAGATAATTTCAACAGCAGACAAATGGGACGCCGACTTAATTATTCTGGGTAGTCACGGCGGGCAAGGCTTGTGTGTGGATGGAGCGAAGAAAAGCGCAGGTTCTACTACAAGGGCTTTGATTGAACAATCTCACAAGGACATTATTGTGATAAATTCCAATTCTCAAGAATTACCTGTTTTTAAATGGAAAGAAAGAAACGGCTATTCGTTGCCGGCTGAGTTAGGCAAAGTCAGCAAATAGTCGGTTATTTTTTCAATTTCGTCATCAGTGAGCTTGAGCTTGGGCATTTGCGGCAAAACATCTATATTGCCTGCGTCTTTCTTGCTTACCGCAGCCGGATTCTGGATATTTTCAATAATCTTGGCCCTATCAATTCTTCCGCCTACACCATCCAGTTTTGGGCCCATCCAGCCGCCCACATTGTTTATAGTGTGACAGGCAATGCAGCCTTTATTGTTGAAAAGCTTCCGGCCCTCTTTACTCGACTGACTGTCTTTTTCAGGTTTGTATTTAGTGTTGGTACTGGGTTTTGCCGACGGCAGTGACATCACATGCGGCATCAATACAAAACCGCCTTCCGGTTCAGGAACAGTCATTAAAAAGGCGACAAGAGCTTGTGCATCTTCGCTGGATACCCGCGGATGAATATAAGCGGTGCGGTTTTGTCCGGTCATTCTGAAATAAGATTCTCTGGCTTCTCGTGAGTCTGCCAGATGGGCAAAAATAAAATCAGGCGAGCGTCTGTAGCCAATACCGTCAAGCATAGGACCGAGCGTTCCGCCGGCATTTTTAATTGAGTGACACTGGAGACAATTGGCTTCCTTGTAAAGAAGTTCTCCCAGCCGGCTCTTTTCGCTTGCCGGCTCCGGTACATAATTATGGGTGGGAAAACGAACAGGGTGCGGAGCCCCCACTTTGTCGGTATTTTCAGTAGTTTCGTTTTCTGCCTGAAGTTGTAATGCGCCCTGATACCAGACGATACAAGCAGTCAAAAGCGCTGAACCGTACAATAACAATTTTGCTTTCATATTGGATGCAAAAACTCCTATTTAGCTGTTAGTTTCTCGAAGTCTCTTTCTTCGACATTTTGTGAGCAGATGCTTTCTTCGGGCCATAAAAGTATAGCCGGAATGGCCAATTGTGCCACAATTTCATTTGCATCCACTCCCAAAATGGAAACTCGTTTGCCGCTTACTTCCCGGGTGGGAAGGATAAGAAGTGATTTTTCAAACTGAGCCAGGTCCAATTCAAGTTCAATTGGTTCTTGAGACCACAATTCAATATGTTCTTGATCCACTTCATTTGCTTTACGCACCACTTTGGTTTCAATCTCGACATTTGCCAGATCCGGGTGTGATTTATGCATATCTTTGATCAGAGCTTGAGCCTTTTCTTCGTGATATCCAGACATCAGACAAATTATTTTGGGTGTGACACCAAAAAATACTGATGTTCTTAAGCAGGCGCGAATGAAACTGACATTTAGATGTTCGAGCGAGACAAGTATTTTTATATCCCGCCATTGTGAAAGTCCGGATTTTTGTACTATTAAAAGGGGTTTCGGGCACTTGTTTGCCAGACCTTCGGCAACTGTGTATTTGACATGATGAAAAGGTTGCTGCACCATATTGCGCATGGAGGCAAACTGGTGACCGGCAATGACCAGATCGTGATCTTTTGCACGTTTGCATATCTGCTCAACAGGACCGCCTTCATCAATGACACTGGTTGAATCGACACTCCTGCTCTCGGCTACTGCGTCATACTTTTCAATGAGTTTGCAAGCAATTCCCCACAGTGCATTTTTTAAAAGCTCAAAAGTTTCAACATACATCCCGCTGCCCACAAAACCCGGTTCATCATTGCGCAAAAGGTCCCAGCTTGTGCTTGTGTCCACTACGTGCTGGGCGGTAATACAGGCGTTTGATTTTTTTGCCATTTCAAAAGCCAGCTCAGCCGCCAGTTGCGATTGTCTGCTGCCGTTCAGACACAATAAAAAGGATGGCTTGTTCATTATTGTTTACTCCTTCAGTTTATGTTTAGAGTATTTCAAATTATTGGTGACTCCACCTCGTCCATAAGATTTAAAAGGAACTGAGAACATCTCAAAATTCCCATCTTGAGGCTGATGTTTTGTTCGTTCAGAACTTCTATTCTGGAAAAGAAGGAGAAGCAAATGGAAAATACTACATGTCTTAAAAGAGATCCAAAAAACTTTTTTGCCTATGCTCAATCTCTAGATGGTAAAAAGGTGATGGTGCGGGCAATTAATGCAAACGACAAATCTTTGCTGGTTGATGAAGCTGCGCATATGAGCCAGCGTTCTATGTATTATCGGTTTTTTGCACCTAAAAAAACATTGACTCAAAAAGAACTGGCTTATTTCACCGAAGTTGATTATCACGCTCATGTGGCTCTGGTGGCGCTTGTAGATGAAGGTGACAACAATTATATTCATGCCGGCTGCGGAAGATATATCGTACTTGCCAAAAGGGACAAAGCGGCTGAAATAGCTTTTGATATTAAGGATGAATATCAGGGACACGGAATAGGCACCATTCTGTTCAATTTTTTGTGTCAGATAGCCAGAGAGGAAGGTTTAAACGAATTCAGAGCGGAAGTGCTGGCTGAAAATACAAAAATGATTGAAGTATTCGAGCATGCCGGTCTGCCTCTTAAAAAGAAGTATCTGAACTCGGGCGTATTGCAAATTCGTATCTCTCTTAATTGAGCCAATTGAAAAACTGCAAATCATCCGAAAGGATGAATTATTAATTGGGCTTTCTTGCCATGATTAATGCTTGTCCAATTAGAGGCATTTATATTCATGACAAACGCGAAACAACCTTCCGGGAATGGGAAAATTATTCTACTTGTTGTTTTGCTCATTCTGGTCGGTGTAATTCTTCTGCAATCGAGTGTTTTTCAAGGTTTTAACAAAGAATATTCAGTCAAATCAGAAAAGAAATCTATATTACCGCAAGCCTCCGATTGGGATGAGTCATGGGCTAATGCTTATATGGAAATGAATAAAGGTGATTATGCCAAAGCTGAAGATATCGTCAAAGAAGCTCTTTCTAAAGCAAACAACAAAGGATTCAAAGATTCAAGATTGGCTGCCGGAAATGATTGTCTGGCTTTGATTTATAAAAGACAAGGCAAACTCGAAGAAGCCGGACCTCTCTTTGAAAAGAACCTGGCAATTGATGAGGCTGCACTTGGTAAAAACAATCCTGGTTTAATGAACAGTTTGAAGAATGTGGCACAGTTCAAATTGAGCAAAAAAGACTATATAGGGGCCGTCGATCTTTATAAAAGAGTCGTTGCCATGGCGGAAAAGGAATATGGAAGCGAATCTGAAAAACTGGCAGTGGAAATGCGGAATCTGGTCAGAGCATACGACTTGCAGGAAGACTATAAAAACGCCAGAGAAATGGCAGAGAAAGCGCTTGAAATAGACTTGAAAATATATGGTCCAAAAGACCTGACAACTGCCGTAGACATGAATAATCTGGCATTGATTGATTTTCGTTTGAATCTTATAAACGAAGCCTTTGAAAATGCCGCCAAAGCGCTCAGTGTTGCAGAATTGTTTAGAGATGAGCCTAATTCAAAAGTGATATCACTTAATTGTCAGTATATTCTTGAGTCTTTTGAAAAACCTTTGCTGGACGGACAAACAAACAAGTACTCCAGTTTTCCCGGCGAAGCTTTCGAACAAGCCGGTGCCTTGAAAAGATTGAATCCGCAAGAAGCTGAAAAAATACTTCAGGAGAATCTTGCGCAAGCGCAAAAATCAGGCAGCGGCACTGAACAATTGGGCAAATATCTGGTTCGTTTGAATAATGTGCTTTTCGCTCAAGGTAAAGACTATGCGGCAATCGGATACGGCGAGGCCGCACGCAAATTATTGATGAAACAATTGGGACCGGAAACGATACCGTCACTGGTGAATGTTCAGTCTTATATTGCTATGAGTTATGACAGAGCGGCATTCAAGGCTCTAAAAGAAGGCGACTACAGATTGTTCAAGAAACTGGCAGATAAGTCAAATCAAAATTTTAGAGAAGCGATACGTCTTTCTGCCGAAGCGCCGCCAGGCAAAATCAGCCCTCAATGGACTAAAACAATTGAATCCGGATTGGCTATGTCAGAATCAAGAATGAAAGAATATGAAAAAGCGATGGCAATATCAGGAAACGAAAAAAAGAGATCTATAAACTAGTTATGACAATAATAAATCCGGCAGTTCTTCAAAATATTGATTCACTCGAATTTCAGAGTAAAAAGCCTTTTCCCTGGACCAATATTCAAGATTTCCTTACTCCATGTGCTTTTGAAGAATTATTTGCTACTTTGCCTGATGCATCCATAATGGACAGGGAATATGGAAAAATGCGCGGTTACGGGCAGAAAAGTCACGACAGACTTTCACTTCAGTACAGACCAGGTCTTGAACTTTCTCAAGCATGGCATGAGTTTATTGCTGTATTGCATGGTGATCAGTACAAAGAATTTCTTCGCCGGATGTACGGACTGAAAAAAAACGAGCCTGTAGTGCTCACTATGCACTGGCATTATGCTCGTGCCGGTTGTTCTGTGTCTCCTCATGTGGATGCAAAAAGAAAACTGGGCTCGCATATTTTTTATTTTCACAAAGACTGTGATTGGGATGAGTCATGGGGCGGACAAACTGTGATACTGGAGGGCAAAACCGCTCTCAACCCGCACTCTGCCCCTGTATTTGAAGATTTTGAGACTGTCGCCTGCTCTAAAATTACAAACAACAGTTCTTTCATGTTCCACCGCACAGATAACTCATGGCACGGAGTCAAGCCCTTGCTCTGTCCTGAAGACAGAATGCGCAAAGTGTTCATCGTGGTGGTGAATAAATTGACTTTTCAAGTCAGATGGAGAGCCTTGAGAGGAAAGGACGCAGACGGTTATCGTCTTGTCAGCGTCTGACCTATCTGGCCGGTATAGACATTAGATATTCGGCTATATCGGCCATATCCTGTTTGCTCAAACTTGAAGGCGGCATTGTGGTGCCTCGTTCTCCGTACTCATCACCTGCCTGTTGCATCAAAAGTTCCGCTGCAGTCATTTTTTTAGTGAGATAGTCTTTGCCTTCTCTTTTTCCCACTCCGTCCAGTTTAGGAGCAAACTGTCCGCCCAGACCGGCTACTGAATGGCAAGTGCTGCAGCCTTTTTCAAAGAATAAACTGCGGCCTTTTTTAAGATTGCCCGCCAGATCTATATTGGTCATGTCGGAAGTCACCACGTGAGGAGTGGCTTTAAATCCGGTTTTTGGCTGGGGTAATTTAAGCAGATATTCTGTTATCGCTTTGGCATCCGAGGCTGAAATTCTGGGGTGCGGCATCAATTCGGTTCCCGGGTACAGCTTTTCGAATTTTTGCACCGCCGCTTTTGAATTTGTTATGCGGGACAAAATAAATTCTTTGCTCCTGCGGCTGGATATGCCGTCATATGGAGGAGCAAGGCAACCGCCTTTTCCTTTTATCGAATGACAGGTATTGCAGCCGTTGCGCTCTAGCAGTTCTTTGCCTTTTTCTACAGGCGGTTTGGCTATGGCACTACTGGTAATGCCTAAAGAAAGAAATGTTGCAATTACAATTCGGTTTAAACGCATTCAGTTTGTTGTAAAAGTAGGTCAAAAAGGGCGGGGGTTAAACGAAGACATTCTAGCTCGTTTTTGTTTCTTTTCAACTCCACACTTTTGAATAAATTGAAATCGGTTCTAAAAGCCTTTATGTACTTCGTTTTGGCTTTTATTTTTTTGTTTTCAAGGAATTTCTCTAATATGTATTCAGCTGTTTTCAAAGCACTGCATCGTGCTTCGTCTGTATGAAATTCAGGAACAGTCGAGCCCCAGGGCAATATTACGTAGTCGATACTGGCGTGCAACAAAGCCGAAGAACAGTTTCCCTTCTTCTCCAGGAGCAAGTTATTTATGTGAATCCGCGCTTTTGGGAATCGCAGGGTTATCTTTACAACGTTATCCATTTAAGTTCCAGATTTAGCACTATTATTAAGAATCAGCGCAAACGACAACTTCCACATCATCCCCCCGGATGATTTTGATATTTGTCTGAATTCCGGCCCAAAGGACGATTCGTATATTCAGGATAGACGATAAGCTAGTTTTGGAAATGAATCGAAGTTGGTGAGAATAATTGAGAATTTCCGGCTGAATGCGCCGATGGAGGCGCCGGAACAGCAGAATAGGCAAGGTTTAAAAGCACAAGCTTCCTTGCCTATTCTCAAATAAAGAGGAGTGGCTATGACTTTTGTAAATAGAACTGACGCAGGGCACCAACTGGCTGAAAAGGTTGATAAGTACTTAAATTCCATCTCGGCTGACAGGAATGATCTTCTGGTAGTCGGCTTGCCTAGAGGCGGAGTGGTAGTGGCTCTTGAAGTGGCCAGAAAACTGGGCTGTCCTGTGGATGTTCTGGTATCAAAGAAACTTCCTTATCCTAACAAACCGGAACTGGCAATTGGGGCGGTTTCATCCGATGGGCTTACAGTGCTCAACAGTGATCTGCCCGGTAATCGCCCCTGGAAGCGGTACATTGAAGGACAAAAAGAAGAACTTTTGTATCTGACAAAAACAATTGAAAGCAAGCTTTATAAATTGGCTGGACGAAGTCGGCCTTCTTTCGACAATAAAATCGTCATTATTGTTGATGACGGCATAGCTACAGGAATGACCGCAGCTTCGGCATTGAAAACTGCAAAACAACGAGGGGCAAGAATGGTTGTTTTAGCTGTTCCTGTTCTGAGCCAGGGCAGTCAAGATTTTTTGAGTGATTATTGCGATGCTTTGATTTGTCTTTCGATACCTGATTATCTAGTGTCGGTCAGCAAACAATATATTGATTTCAGGCAAATTCCAGAAGAATTTGTACTGGATGCCTTGAAAGAAAGTGCCAGTTTTGTAGCTTGAACTCACTCTCTTCAGTCTAGTATTCAGGCTTGTTTATGATTAGATCTGATTATTTCAACCGAACAAGGCGAACTACTTAGAACTGATTCTGCTACGCTGCCTAAAATTAACTTGTTAATGCCTGTTCTGCCGTGCGAACCGATTACAATCAAATCGGCCTGCCATTCTTTCGCTTTTTCAATCAGACATTCTTTTACCGGGCCTTCCAGTACTGAGCTTTCTATTTTTGCTCTGGGAATTTCTTGCTTGAGATATTCGGCTTCCAATTTGACCAGTTTCTGGGCGTCGGACAAACGCTCTGCCACCACCTGTCCGTAAGCGGTAGAGTAAGTCGCATACAGACTTGCATATTCCGGTGATACCGGCTCCATCACATGCACCACTTGAATTTGCGTGTCATCATGCCAGAGTCTTTCGGCAACAGAAACAACTGCTTCATGCGAGCATTTCGAGTTATCTACAGCTATCAATATTTTCATTCTTTAGTCCCTGGCGTGTCCATGCTTTTCCCAGCTAGTTGCAGTCTAGCTGAGTAATTGTGTCCAGATATCAGTCTGAAGGATGGAAAAGAAAAATGTTCATCCTAAGGGATGATTTCCGGTTTTCCTGAGGTCGATGGCAGAAGCGTTGCTGCACTGCATAATGGAACGATGAACCTTTTACCCAGCCTGCAATTGCAAAGAAAGTACACACCGGCTCATTTTTTGAAAGACGTTTTTGCCGGCGTGGTCCTTACAACCGTTCTGGTTCCTATCGGTATGGGGTATGCCGAAGCCTCGGGTCTTCCTGCCACAAGCGGCCTTTATGCCACCATTGCCGCCCTTATTGTGTACGCTGTGCTGGGACCAAGTCGCATACTTATTCTGGGGCCGGATTCGGCTCTTGTGGCAATAATAGCGGCTACCATTCTGCCGCTTGCCGCGCGTGGCAGCTTTCATGCAATCGAATTAGCCTGCGTTCTTGCCCTTGTATCCGGGACCTTTTGTCTGATCGCATCATTTATCCGTCTGGGATTCGTAACTGATTTGATTTCAAAACCAATTCGTTATGGTTATCTCAATGCAATAGCCCTCACCGTAATAATGGGACAGTTGCCCAAAATATTCGGCTTTAAAGCTAACGGGCTGGACGTTTTGCAGGAGAGTAGAAGGCTCTATGCCGGCATCGTGGAAAATCAAACAAACTGGATTTCTCTTTTGATTGGATTATTTTCCATGCTATTAATCTGGGTTTGCAAAAAATACGCACCAAAAATTCCAGGCGTACTTATTGCAGTTTTGCTTGCCACTTTTGCAGTCATTTATTTTGAATTGGATCAGAAATTGTCCCTTTTGGGAAGCCTTCCGGCAGGAATTCCGGCTTTGCATTTTCCTGTGATTTCGTATTCTGAAATAACTCCTTTAATCGGCAGTTCTCTGGCAATAGCCCTTTTATCCTGCGCAGACATGTCTGTGGTGTCACGCACTTTCTGTCATAGAGGAAAGTATAAAGTAGATGAGAATCGCGAGTTGTTCGCTCTGGGAATGGCTAATATAGCATCCGCCCTTTTTCAAGGATGTTCTGTAACAGCCAGTGCTACCCGTACTCCGGTTGCCGAAATTGCCGGAGGACGGAGTCAAATTACTGGATTGACCGCTGCATTTTGCATTTTAATTTTACTAGTCGGGGCGCCTGATTTTCTGCGTTATGCGCCCAGCTGCGTCCTGGCTGCAATTGTGATTTCAGCAACTTTTTCTCTAATCGAGTGGAAAGGCATAAAACGTTTATTCAAATCAAGACCGGTGGAATTGTTATCCACCACGGTGTGCTTTTTGGGTGTAGTGCTGTTTGGCGTGGTCCAGGGAATTTTTCTGGCTATCGGTTTGTCGCTGCTTTTATTTATTTGGCGAGCCTGGCGCCCTTATAGTGCGGTACTAGGCAGAGTGGACAATTTAAAAGGGTATCACGATATTACAAGGCATCCTGAAGCAAAAAGAATTCCTGGACTTGTTTTATTTCGTTGGGACGCACCTTTGTTTTTTGCCAACGCACGAATTTTTTGTGATCAAATTATGCAAGCGATAGAACAGTCGCCGACCATAGTGAATAGAGTAGTAGTGGAGGCTGAGCCTGTAACCGATGTGGATGCCACAGCGGCTGACTCATTATTGGAGTTGGAGAATGACCTCAGTCAAAAGGGGATTGAATTATGCTTTGCCCAGGTGAAAGGTCCTGTGAAAGACGGACTTAAGCGCTATGGGTTGTTTCAAAGTATAGGAGCGGAAAACTTTTTTCCCACTATGGGACAGGCTGTCGACAACTATATAAAAGAGCACAATATTGAATGGCACGACTGGGAAGATTCGCTTGAAATCAGTCTTAAGACTGATCAGGTTAGTCAATCAGGTTGAAGCGCCGTTTCCGGGTCTCTAATACACTGGAAATATCTCACAGGAATGGTGATGAAAAATGAAAGTATTAGTGGCTCTGGATGATTCGCCCTTTTCAAAGGGAGTAGTAAATTCGATATTAAGCCGTCCATGGCATGCGCACACCATATTCAAAATTGTAAACGTGATCGAGCCGATGTGCATAATGCCGTCCGATTATGATCCGGGAGAATTTCAGGATGCATTGAAAAAGATGATCGATATTCGGCGAGCATCAGCCGAAAAACTCTGTGATTCCTTTCTCAATCAATTTAAAAAGAAACTTCCCGAGTCACAAGTAATTATGGAAATTCGCGAAGGTTCTGCCAAGAAAGAAATTGTAAATAGTGCAATAGAATGGAATGCAGACAAGATTTTAGTGGGCGCTCACGGCAGAGACGTTTGCCCGCACAACCTGTTGGGCAGTGTTTCAAGATCTGTAGTCAATACAGCACCTTGCTCGGTGGAAGTGGTGCGAACTCACGCAAGTCATAATGAGTGAATCCTTAGATGACGACTGAAATATTTTGTTCAATCATCCTTACTGACGATGAAGTGAATGAATCATTCAAGGAAAATAAAGTCATCGAACATAAACGAAAAACTTTCATGGAGGTATTTAAAATGAAAGGTGCTGTAGCAATTAAAGATGAAACAAAAAGAAACGGAACCCTGGCTCCGTCTACATCTAAACAATTCCCGGTATTTCGCTCATTGCAAGAGGAAGTAAACAAATTATTTGAAGATTTCAGACACGGCTTCCACTTTGCTCCGACAAACATGTTCGATTCGGTTGACACCATGGCTGGAATTGCAACCAAAGTAGATGTGAAAGACACTGAAAAAGAAGTGGTTATCACGGCAGAACTTCCCGGCGTCGATCTTAAAGATATCGAAGTGACGTTGAAAAACGACGGTATAGCCATCAGCGGCGAAAAGAATGTGGAAAAAGAAGAAAAAGACAAAGGCTATTACAGAATGGAAAGGTCTTACGGTTCATTCTATAGACTGCTTCCGCTTCCCTGCGCAGTAGATCGCGAGGCAG
This sequence comes from uncultured Candidatus Obscuribacterales bacterium, assembly GCA_964514345.1. Lineage (GTDB taxonomy): Bacteria > Cyanobacteriota > Vampirovibrionia > Obscuribacterales > Obscuribacteraceae > Aved-18. Next base: position 3,666 of record CAZEQP010000017.1, on the reverse strand, counting down.
TCAGCGCCACTTACAAAGACGGCGTATTGAAAGTGACAATGCCTAAAACAGCTGAAGCAATCGAAAACGAAAAGAAGATTTCAGTAAAATCTGCCTGAGTTAGAAAAAACAAAAGAACGGAGAGTGGTGTGAAAATGACACCACTCTCCGATTACAGCAAAAAATCAAAGGAGGGATAATGAATAAGGTAGACTCAGTAATTGCCGTTGCAAAGCCGACTTGGGAAGTCGATAGACTTCGCAAAGAAATGTCAAAGCTCATCATGGGATTGAAACTTTCTTTGTGGACTGCACTGAAAGATCAACCCGAATTGTTGAAAACTGCGCAGGACACTTACATGATCGCATGGAGTGAGCAATTAAAAGCGCAAGGCATTAACACACCGATTGCACTGGTTAAATATCTGGCTGAGTTATCCGTAAATTTGATTGAAACAAAAGTTTCATATTCAGGCGATGAAAAAAGTGCCTGGATAAGTTATGACGAGTTAGCCGGCTGGCCGGCTATACAAGAGAAGCTAGAACTTACTCCTGAAGCAAAAGAAAAGATGGCTAAACTGGGAAGTGAAGCGATGCAGAGATTCGGTAAATTCATGGCAATGAATTGCGAAGCGCAATATCCGCTCAGCAAACCGTTAGCCAAAATAACTTTCTACAAAAGAGGATAGAAAGACCTCAATTGTCCGTTATTCGGCAGGGAGTGCATCATGCAATTACTGACTGCATCAACTCTTACGACCATACTAATACTTGTTTGCTCAAATGCGTATCCCGCTAGTGCTTCTGAACGGATTGCCTTGACACAGACAAAACCTGTCGTCAATTTATCTGTAGATAAGAGGGAATTTGGTGGAGTTGGTTATGTAGATTACAGTGAATTACAAGAAAGAAAAGTGGAAGCCGGGTTCGGACATATTACGGACAGTGAGTATAATAGAATTCTGATTCGCTGCATCACTCAGGAAGCCGCTCAATCAGCAAGACTTATTTTCATCAGCGATGAATGTCTGGCTGGTGGCATAGAATTGAATGAAACCATAATTACTCGACTGAAAGAGCTTAAATCAGGTCATCTTAATCAGGCGCCGAAATGGTCCGGTGTTGCAAAAATACGCATGGAGAAAGTGCTTTCATCCTGGCCTGCGGCGTTAAGGGAAGGTCAAAGGGAAAAAGAAAAGTATGCAGATCTTCAACAAATGGTGAATTTATGCAACCAACGTTTATTGCAATCAATGCAACAAAAACAGTCAGCTCGCAATCTGGAGTATTTGAAAAAACTGTTGCAAGAAAAAATAGATGAGCAAGCCAATAATAATCGACAAGATATGAATAAGACAGAGTCCAGGCTGCTAATGACCATGTCGGATTCTGCCGGGAGATATGCCAGGCAATATGGAATAAACTACGTGTTGGTTGATGAATACTCGGCCACTGCAGTTGAAGACATCAGCGAGCCACTGCAAGTCATGTTGCATGGTATGCCGGCTGGTGAAGCCCCTGCCTGGACTGGAACAAACCCTTACAGATTGGCTGTTGTAGACACTGCCACCATATATCAAACCATGTCGGATCTTGAAATACCTGAGTCGCAGCAACTGGCCAGACTGAGAAAAATATGTCACTGCATTCTATTGAAAGGTCGATATAATGCCGTTCTTTCAATATATGCAGTGATTGCCGGAGCAGAAGATGTAACTGACGATGCTCTCAAATTATTGAAAGAATGAGATTTGGAGGTTTGTTGAATGTTGAGGCTATATTTTTTACTGAATATAAAAACTCAATTTGAAACTAATCAGTTTCTACTTGACACTGCTTTTTCCACAATGAAAGAAATAATCGCTCAAAGTCTACTGCCGCGGTGGGTGTGAGCTTCGGACATTGTTTTACGGACAGTCGATTAAGAGTTTTCATTTTACATAAAGACAATAATTGTTTGTCGGTCAAATTCGTACCGTCTAAACTCAAAATCTTAAGATGGAATTTTAGCAACCGATGTATAACTTCTTCTGTCATTCTGTCGTAAGCAGCCAGTTTCAGAATTTCCAGATTTGCCAATTTTGAAAGAATATCTAAATTTTCCGGTGCGAATCTTGAGTCGGTTAAATCCAAATAGTTCAGATTTTTAAAAGTCGAAATCAAAGCGAATATTCCTCGATCCAGGGGCATCCGCTCAACTGATAACTCAGTCAGAGCAGACGTATTGAACCCACTTAAAATATCTGATGTGATTCCTTTTGAACCATCCAATTGCAATGTTTTTGGTTTAGCTAAATTGGCAAAATTATGGATGGCTCCAGACGACTCAAAAGTACAATCTTGCAGTGTCAGGGTATGTAATAACTTAATTGTTTTAAGGGTCTCAAGAGCTTTGCCAGAGATAATGCAATTTGCGATTTCCAGATCTCTCAACTGTTTCAATTTGCTGAATAACAAAAAATTTGTCTCAGTCAGATTCTTACAGTCCAACTTAAGTACTTCCAAATTGCTCAGTAATTTTATCTGCTCAATCCCTTCTGGACTTAATTCTTCTGAAATAATTTCCAGACGTTTCAGACTCTTCAGTTTTGTCACAAATTTCATTCCCTCATCACCGATTTGGGTATTATGCAAAATCAGTGCCTTGATTCCTGAGTCAGTCAAAAAACTCAGACCAGCTCCTGTCATTTCGGAAAGTTCTACTTTGAGACTGGTTATTTTTTGACCCCGAAGTTTCTGGAAGTCAGAATCAAGCATATTTGAATAAGCATTTACTTCAAGACTATTGTCTTTTAGAGGCACTGTCTCAAATTTCTTTTCTTCTCTAAATGGGATGACATTTATTTCTGTGGAACTTAACCTCTTTCGAGGATGGATAGTCTGTTTTGTATTTAAATTGAAAATAGAATACCCTAAAGAAACAAACAGACCGAAGAACATAAGGGAAACTAATACAGTTTTTTTGTTGGAGTTCTGTTTTCTCACTGTATAGGAGCTCTTCAATGAATCTGGATTTTCAGAATTTTCTCCTTTTGTCAGAATGTTATTTAGTTTTTCAACAATGACTGATGAGTTTTGCGGTCTATCGGTTTTTTCTTTTTGCATGCAAGCTTCGATTAGGTCGCTTAGTTCTTCATTGGCCTGTGTTTGGGGCAGAAAATTTTTCACCGGAGCTGGAATCTGTTTTTTGTGCATTGACAGGGTTTCTAAAGCTGAATTTCCCTGAAAAGGCGGTTTTCCCGTCAACACCTCCCAGGCAAGACAGCCAAAGCTGTATATATCAGAGCGAAAATCCAGTTCGGCAGAATCCGCTTGCTCCGGGCTCATATACAAAGGACTGCCTACCACTGCCCCGGTGGCTGTCAGGCGCTGGTCTAAATCTTGTACTTTAGCCACGCCGAAATCCAGAAGCTTAACTATCAGCTCTCCTTTGTCATTTTTTCCCAGCAGTACATTTGACGGCTTTAAATCTCTGTGGATGACACCATTTCGATGCGAATACTCCAGTGCTTTTGCTATTTGAATGAAAATGGGGATGGCATCCTCATTTTCCAGTTTTCCTCGCCTTGAAACTTCAGTCGCAAGTGTATTTCCCTCAAAATATTCCATCACCATATATGGTGAGCCATTATCCAGCTGTCCGAAATCGAAAATCTTGGCAATATTGGGATGGTTGAACTTTCCGGTC
>CAZEQP010000016.1:0-14844 GCA_964514345.1 uncultured Candidatus Obscuribacterales bacterium | reverse complement strand
CAGGTTGCCAATTATATGAGCCAGTATTGCATCCAGAATAAGCGCTGGCCGGAGCCTGGCGACCAGACAGAATACGTTGTAAAGCAGCTCAATGAATTGGTGCCGAATAACCCCTATAAGCCTAACGATTTACAAAATGCCGACGGTTTCAGCACTGACGCTACTTATCATTATGAAGACCCTACTCCGGATGACAATATCCCTGGGGAACAGACAGGCGCTGAAGGCTCGCCCAATAATGTTATGCCTGATACCCAGCTTGGAACCTCGTCGGATTTGCGTGTAAAGCTGGCATTCAATCCGTCCCTTACAGCCCAGCAGGTAAAAGACTGGCAGGCTCAAGCCCCGCTTGAGTGGCGGGAAAAGCCGGGAACAATTATCGCCATAAGTAATAGTTCGGATTTGTTTGTGATTTGGGGAGCGGGAGCCGACGGCAAGCCGGTGAAAAGCCCAAATGGCACGACCCGCCTGTATATCGGCAATGTCAACATGTACACCAATGACATGAGCAATTATTAGGGGCGGGTTAAAACTTAGTTCAAAGATGACGCTCGATTGCCGCATGCAGGCAGTTTTATGGTCCAACGAGTTATAATGACAAGTGCGCATCAAGTGTCCCTTTTTTCAAACTAAAAAACGTGGCGAAACGCCGGTCACAAGCTAGAAAACAAAAGTCTCCTCTGGGATCCATTCTCAAGGGAACCTTCTGGACTGTACTTATTGTCATTGCTCTGGGCGGCGGTTATCTTGGAGCATCTTTGTGGACACAGATGCAGGATTTGCCTGATATCACTTTGCTTGAGCGTTACGAGCCAATTGAAGCGATTCAGGTTTATGACCGTTTTGATCATATTGTCGCCACAGTTGAAGGTGATGAAGACAGAAGCGTAATACCGCTCAATCAAGTTTCCACTCAGATGCAACAGGCAATGCTGGCGGCTGAAGACCATCACTTTTTTGAACATAAAGGCATAAACTTTTTAAGTATAATGCGCGCCATGCGCAATAACTTGCAAGCCGGACAAGTGGTTGAAGGCGGATCCACAATCACGCAGCAGCTGGTGAAAAATTTGTTTTTCACTCAGTCGGGCAGAACTTATGAGCGCAAATTGAAAGAAGCGTATCTGACTTTCAGACTGGAAAGTCAGTATTCAAAAGAACGCATTCTTGAAATGTATCTCAATCAAATTTATTTCGGCAACAATGCTTATGGTATCGAACGTGCCGCCAAAAGATATTTTGATAAACGGGCGGCTGAGTTGACTTTGCCTGAAGCGGCATTTATTGCCGGACTGGTGAAGGCACCGTCCGAGCTTGGTGTGGTGCAAAATCGCAAAAGAGCTTTTGACCGTCAAAACGAAATCCTGAACAAGATGGTCGAGTATGGTTATATCACCGAGAATCAAGCGGAAGAAGCTAAGAAAGCCAAGCTTGCCTTTAAAAAAGGGCGCAATCCGCTTCAAAAATATCCGTACTACATAAGTTACGTGCTTGAGCTTTTGCGAGACAGATTCAGTCAAGCCGAGCTTCGCCGTCAGGGGTTACGTGTTTATACAAACCTAGATCCGGCGGCGCAAGAAATTGCCGAACGTGTTCTTGAAGAGCGTATCAAAAAAGCCCCCAAAGGAGTCGAGCAGGCGGCTCTGGTATCGGTGCTGGTGAATGACGGTTCTGTCATATCTCTGGTCGGCGGGGTGGGCAATTTCTGGACGCATCAATTTAATAGAGCCACTCACCCGCACACAGCAGGATCTTCATTCAAGCCTTTTGTCTATCTGACTGCCTTTAGAAGAGGCATCATGAATCCTGATACATTGATTGAAGACACTCCGCTTGTAGTGAAACAACGCTGGGGGCTGCCCGATTATAAACCGCAGAATTTCGACCATAAATTTATGGGCAAAATTACTGTACGCAAAGCTTTGATGATGTCTCGAAACGTGCCTTCAGTAAAAACTGCGCAAGCGATAGGCAGTATGGACAGCATTATCGAGACGGCAAGACTGGCCGGTATCACCACCAAACTGGATCCCAACCTTTCACTGGCACTGGGCAGCTCGGCTGTTTCTCCTCTTGATCTGGCAGGGGCTTATGCCACCTTTGCCCGGGCGGGAGTGCATATAACACCGCAAGTATTGAGAAAAATTGAAAACAGCCGCGGTCAAATTATAGAAGTATTCGAATCAAAAGTGGATCGTGTATTTGATGTTGAACCGGTGGCAAGACTGGTGAGCATATTGCAGGATGTCGTCAACAAAGGCACAGGAACGGCAGCCAGAATGCCCGATCGTCCGGTGGCGGGAAAAACTGGAACCGCCGATGAAGGACGCGACACCTGGTTCTGCGGCTTCACACCGGATATGGTGACAGTTCTCTGGGCAGGCAATGACGAAAACAAACCGATTCAAGGCAAAAACGTAACAGGCGGTGTAATTATGGCACCAGCCTGGAAACAATATAACGAAGAGTATTACAAGCTTCGACCGCATGTGGCGGGAGCCTTTATCAATCCAACTCCCAGCACAGGCGAACAGCTTGCCACCACAGTATCAGGAAATTCTGAAAGTTCAGACACGGCTGCAACTGCCACCAATAATGATCCAAATGCAGCCGGCACAAAAAAATCAGAAGGTGAAACCGGAGTGGAAAAAGACCCGTTTCTCGTAGACGACAATGCCACCGCCACAGCTACGGCCAATTCAACAACAACAGCACCACAACCGGAAAAATCGCATCCTGTAGATCCACTCTTGTATCCCACAGGTGATGCACCGACCCACGAGAAAAAAGAAGAATCTAGTTCCAGTTCAAGTTCTGGGTCTAATACCACTTCCACGCACAATCAGGAGTTACTGGACAACTAATGTCAGAAGATATCGGATCCAAGTTGATTGGTGTTTTAGGTTTTTTCCTCATTCTCAGTGCAGCTTATCTGATGTCAAACAATCGCAAAGCCATAAACTGGCGATTGATTATTTCCGGTCTGGCACTGCAATTGGTCATGGCAATTTTCATTTTGAAAGTGCCGTTGGGACAGCAGATTTTTGCAGGTATCGGCAGCGTGATTACTTCATTACTTGATTGCTCTGACGAAGGAGCAAAATTCGTTTTCGGACCACTTGCTACGCACGAAACTCTGGTGCGCGTCTTTGGTGAAGGGTCAGCCTTCTTGTTTGCTTTTAGAGTGATACCAACAATTATTTTTGTTTCCAGCCTGGTCACTATTTCTTACTACCTGGGAATAATGCAAAGACTGGTGCAGTTGGTGGCACGTTTTGTCGCTTTTGTGATGGGGGCAAGCGGCTCTGAAGCACTTTCAAATGCAGCCAGTATTTTTGTCGGACAGGTGGAAGCGCAGCTTCTGATAAGACCCTATGTTCCTTCTATGACTATGTCTGAATTGCTTGCCTCGATGGCAGGCTCGATGGCATGTGTATCAGGCGGTGTGATGGCTGTTTATATCGGTCTTGGTATCAAAGCCTCTTACTTATTGACTGCAAGTATTATGGCGGCGCCGGCGGCTCTTGTAATAGCCAAACTGGTCTGGCCAGAAACCGAGGAATCACAAACAAAAGGTACTGTAAAAATAGAAGTTAAGCGCGAAAATGCTAACATCATCGATGCCGCCGCCCATGGTGCTTCCGACGGGCTGAGAATCGGGCTCAATGTTTGCGCAATGCTCATTGCTTTTATTTCCATCATCGCCCTTGCAGACGTCGTAGTAGGTAAAGCCGGGGAAGGTCTGATACGAATGGGAATGACCGGCGACCCAATGGGATTGCCGCTTGCGCATCTAAAATTAAATCATCTATTCGGACTGGTGGCAGCGCCGGTTGCCTTTTTACTAGGGGTCCCCTGGAGTGAAGCGCAAACAGTGGGTCGCCTGATGGCAGAGAAGCTTGTAATAAACGAATTTTTTGCTTACATGGACATGTCGCAAATTCTGGCAGGCAAAGTGGAAGGAGTGGCGATTGGCGCAAAAGCGCAGGCAATTTGCACATTTGCATTGTGCGGATTGGCCAATTTCAGCTCTGTGGCCATGCAGATAGGCGGCATCGGAGAAATTGCTCCATCCAGGCGTGAAGACCTGGCACGGCTTGGAATCAAAGCTTTAATTTGCGGAACAATGGCAAGTTATTTATCGGCAACCCTGGCAGGACTTTTGATTTGATGCAAATTATTATCTGGATAATAGTGGCATTGCTTGGCGCGTATGCGCTGGCTACTCTGGCAATTTTTCACGGTGAGCATGTAAACTCAATATGGATGGTAATAGCGGCGCTCTGCTTCTTTAGCGTGGCTTACCGCTTTTATGGAAAATTTATTGCAGACAAAGTTTTCGCCCTGGATGACTCAAACAAAACACCGGCAGTAAAAATTAATGACGGAAAAGATTATGTTCCTACACATGGTCTGGTTTTGTTCGGTCACCACTTTGCCGCCATCGCCGGTGCCGGACCGCTTGTGGGACCGATACTTGCCGCTCAGTTCGGTTATTTGCCCGGCACTATCTGGCTTATAGTAGGTGTCATGATAGCCGGCGCTGTGCAGGATTTTGTAGTGCTCTGTTGTTCGATGCGCCGGGATGGAAAATCAGTCGGACAAATGGCAAAAGAAGAAATAGGTCCACTTGCAGGAATTGTAGCTCTGGTTGCCATTCTGCTCATCATGATGATTTTGATAGCTGTGCTTGCAGTGGTTATAGTAAACGCATTAAAAGCCAGTCCCTGGGGATCATTCACTCTATTGATGACGATTCCCATTGCTTTATTTGTCGGAGTTTACATGAAAATGTGGCGCCCGGAAAAAATAATGGAAGGTTCTGTCATAGGCGTGGTGCTCACTATAATTGCAGTGGTGGCAGGTCAGTGGGTGGCTGAAAATCCCTCATGGGCAGCCGCTTTCACACTCACCGGACCTCAGCTTGCTGTTTCTATAATGATATACGGCTTTGTCGCATCGGTTCTTCCTGTATGGCTGCTTTTAGCACCACGAGACTATTTGTCTGCATTTTTAAAAATAGGAACAATAGCTTTGCTGGTTCTGGGAATAGTGATACTGCATCCCGAAATGAAAATGCCGGCTCTCTCCACTTTTGTGGCTAAAGACGGTCCTATTTTTGCCGGGTCTATTTTTCCCTTTTGTTTTATTACAATCGCCTGCGGTGCGGTATCCGGCTTCCACTCATTAATAGCCTCGGGCACCACTCCTAAAATGATCGCTAAAGAAAGACAAGCCCTGCCCATCGGATATGGTGCCATGCTTTGCGAAGCACTGGTGGCAATAATGGCCATGGTGGCAGCATGCGTGCTTGAGCCAGGCACTTATTTTGCCATCAACAGCCCGCCAGGTGTTGTAGGGGTAGATCCAAACACTGCTGCCACCTGCATCTCAGGATGGGGTTATGCAGTTTCCACAAGCGAGATGGAATCTCTGGCCAAAGAAGTGGGTGAAGCCAGCCTCTGGGCGCGAACAGGCGGCGCACCAACACTGGCTGTGGGCATGGCCCATATATTTGCCAATTGTTTGAAGTCGTTACCGGGGCTTGAAGCCACCATCGCATTCTGGTATCACTTTGCCATCATGTTTGAAGCTCTATTTATTCTTACTTGTCTTGATGCCGGAACACGCGTGGGCAGATTCATCTTGCAGGACTTTCTGGGGCTTATCTGGAAGCCGCTGGGACGCACCAGCTGGTATCCGGCAATATTATTGAGTTCAGCTCTGGTGGTTGCCGGCTGGGGATATTTCCTCTATCAAGGGGTTATAGATCCCCTTGGCGGAATAAACAGCTTGTGGCCCCTGTTCGGCATTTCAAATCAGCTACTGGCTGTTATTGCTCTATGCGTGGGGACTACAATCATCATAAAAATGGGCAAGAAAAAATTTGCCTGGATAACACTTGTTCCATTAATCTGGCTTTTAACAGTAACTATAACTGCCGGTTTATTGAAAATTTTCAGCCCTTCTCCCAAACTGGGATTTCTATCTCATGCAGCCAGTTTGCAGGCTAAACTAAATTCAGGCACAGGCAGCGCTGAAGAACTGGCTAAAATGCCTATCTTAATGTTTAACGATTATCTTGATGCGGTCCTTGGCGGAACTTTTATCGCCCTCATTCTGGTGGTTGTTGTATCTTCTTTAATAACCTGGTTCAAACCAGTGCAAGCAAAAATAGACCCGGCTCCGCCCACAGGTGGTGAGGGAGAACCGCCCATGCGTTGTTGCTAAAATTGGATTATGGACTCTGAACAAGACAACGAAATAGACGAAATGCTTTTGACCGCGGTTAGAAGTGAAATGGACGCAGGCGAACAGCTCCTGTTCCATAGAAAGCCGCTTGCCGAATCAATTGCTTTCAGTCTTTTGCCATCGCCATTGTTGTGGCTTTGCGGGTTATTTATTTTTGCACTGGGCGTGATGAACGACACAGCAGTAGACAGCGGCAGAGTCTGGTCAATAATCGTAGTGCTTCTTACTGTGGTGGCATTTTTCGGCATTCTGGAAATTGTTCTTATACCGGCGCAAGCAACAAGGTCTATTTATGCCATTACAGACAAACGCACCATACTTGTAAAACTGAAAGGCAAACTGAGCTTTCAAGACGGCTCAAGCGCCGGCTACTCACACCAGAGTCGCAATGAATTCAGAGCCGAACAGGACACGCAGGCTTACTACCTTTTGTACACTCTGCCTATGCATCTGATTTTCGTCTATATCATTTATGACTGGCTGGCATCACTGACAAATCATTTCGATGCTTTTAATCTGGGCGGATTCGCTTTGCTTGCCATTGGTTGGCTTATACAGTGGTATCAAGATTTACGCTGCCCTCTCCCGCAATTTCGCGATCAGGGGAACGCTTTATATGTAGTGGGCGAATGGCTGGTGGCAATTCAAAGCTTGAAACACGACATAGCCTCAAAAGTTATAATGCACGCAAACAAAGACAATCTCGGCGATTTATTTTTGTTGTCAAAAAAAGGATGTTTACGCATGCGCTGGATGCCTGATGTGAAAGAAGCGCGCAAAATCCTGAGCGAAAGCAAAACAACTAGCTGAATATTTAGTTCGCCCTTGCAAGCAATGTTTGCAAATGAGAAACGGCAGTATTTTGTTGAAGCGGACCAAAAATTCCGAAATATTCGCGTTGATGTATGGTTGGTGCCAATCCAATTCTATTTTGATTGGCATCGCCAGCCCAGTCACCATTGGGAGTTCTCCAAATTTGATTGGTTGCTGAAACCGATGTGTCTTCGGGTCCTTTCACATTTAAAATACCAGTTCCCTTCCCCCACGTGGTCGTACCAACCACAGGAATGCCATTATCTCTCAATGCTCCCACAACTACCTCTCCGGCTGAAACAGTTCCGCCGTTAGCCAGCACCACAAGAGGTCTTCCATTCAAGGCATAGGGTAAGCGAGTCAGTCCTTGAGACTCCCCATTGTATAAAATCTCTCTTTCTCCCAGACTCATCGTAAAATGCTGCTCTCCTATACCAGGTCTCATCATGTCTCTGTGTTGAATTACTCCGTCTCTCAAAAAAAGAGAAATGGTTCGCAACGCGACATTCGAAAAGCCACCCGGATTGTCTCTCAAATCCAGAACAAATCCCTGGATACTTGGATTTGCCCTGATCATATTCAAAAGTGCAGAAGTATTTCTGTTTTCTTCAAAATTGGCAATTCTAATAGTGGCGATTCTTGGATCATCTTGATTCCGGGTAAAAGTAATTGCCCCGTCCTCTGTTCGTAGCGATTGACCGGGAGCTAGTTCTGTAACGTTTCTATCTGCAGGCGAAACTACATCTGCTTCTGAACCGGCGTCCGAACGCAACGGTTGGGCTCTTCTAATACTGATGAAACGATCTTGAGGATACATTTGCCCAAGAGTTTCTAAGGCTGAACCAGCGGCAATTCGGAGCCCATTGCTATCTGTGGCACCATCGCAATGGTGCATATTTCTGGCTTGATCGAGCGGGATTTGCGGTCTAAAAATTGAAATGCCCGAAACAGAATCCAAAAATCGGTTAAATGTTCCGACACAAGTTTCTATTGCAGTTCTGCGATCGCTGGTAAGAGCGCTTGTCGACTCAGGAGATCTTGAGAAAAACTTCCTAACATCGTCCATAGTGGGAATAAGAGATGTAAGGCTCCATGACTCGGCCTGACCCGCAGACGTCTGTCTGACGTCCGTGTCGGGGACTCTCGTATCGTTCTCTGTTGTCATCGAGCCATCGTGTATTGGCTTTGGATATATACCCCAAAAAGCCCAAAACTAAGCCCCGGTTTAAATCTCGGGACGACAGGATTTGAACCTGCGACCTACTGCTCCCAAAGCAGCCGCGCTACCAAGCTGCGCTACGTCCCGACCCAAATAAGCATATCATGTGCCCAATTAAGGCACAAAGGTGGGTTCTTCAGCCGCTGCCGTTTTGGTCCTCTTATCAACATAACTGGTCTTACGGTCAGGCTGAGTCTTAGCCGCTTTAGTCGATTTTTCCTTCTCTTTTTCGACCATTACCAGTTTGTTAGCATCCGGCTTGGATTTGGCAACTTTGGGCTCTTTGACTTCTCTGGTCTTCTCTTTAGCAACTTTTTCCGGCTTTTCAGCTTTGCGAATCGAAACTTTTGGTTCTGAAGGCTCATCCATTACAGAAACACCGCCCGATTTGCGAATCATGCCCGACCAGACATACCCTTGAGTACCATTGGCAGAAACTCTGTACCAGCTGCCTTCTTTGCCCAGAATTCTGACTTTATCGCCGCGTCTGACGATTCCTAAAGAATGACCGCGCTTGGGACCGGAGCGCATACTGACGTTATGCACAGCCACGCCTGATTCGGAACCTCTGGCTGAAACCGGCTCTTCGGCTACTTTTTCACGCACTTTTTTGCGTTCTTTCTTGGGAGCTTCAACTACAACCTCATTCTTTTCTTTCTTCGGAGCTTCAACAACAACCGGTGCTGGAGCCTGAACCGCTTCTTGCACTATTGGCTGCTCTTGCAGTTCAAGGGGAGAATCAGTTTTTTGTGTCGGCAGAGCTGAAGCCACTTCCAGGTCGGCTTTTCTTATACCGGTCACCACATAACCGCCGCGTCCAGGAGCCAGAGTAACGGCAAATTTGTTTCCATCGGCGCTGGTCAAAAGATAAGATGTTCCGTTGTCGCGTTTTCGTTTTTTCACAGTGTCGGTACTGCCCACTGAAAATGACGGCGGCACTTTAATGGCGGAATATTCGTGAGCGTTGATGAAATCTATAACATCGTTCGTAAGATAAGGTTTGAAACTATCCAGCGCTGAAGAAGAGACCAGAGATGATGCCACCGCATACAGTGCGGAGAATTCTTTTGAGCCCAGGTTCTGTTCTTTCTTGTATTTGCCGTCTTTCAAACGAAGGACGGTAACTGAATTAACTTCTTTGGCCGGCAACGGACCGGTGAAAAGCTTTTCTTCCTGACTCGATAGGACTAAATTGCCTTCTACTTTTATGTCGGGAAGATTGCCTATAAATTGAGCATTGCCCTGTCCGGATACAGGCGGCACCAGAGCGGCGGTCATATCGGTGAATTTGCCTTTGGCGTCAAGATCAAATACTTTGACTGTGGGCAGTCGTTTCATTTCTATATTGTTGTGACCCAACAAAATAAGTTTGCTTGAGCCGTCGCCGGAATTTATCAGGCGAGCTTCGTCAAACACGCCAAGTCCACGCACTTCATCCACTCTCAATTGCTTTTTTGCGTCCTGGCTTATTAAAAAATCGGTTGACTGCAACACACAATCAACCTCAACCACTTTCATGCCCCTCGGCAAATCGAACACAAATACTTCAAATACAGCGTTGGGCAATTGACTCTGCAACTTGGTCAGAAGTTCACCTGATGGCAAATTGCCGCAAGTAATAAGTTGCTCTTTCAGCACTCTTTCAAGCTGCGATTTCAACTTGTTTGCTTCTTCCGAGTTTTTCGGTCCGGCTGAAATATGTTGCGCCACAGCTTTGAGCGACACATTGCTGTGACCTAAAGAGGAAAAAATACTGGATGCAATAGCCGAGACGCCGACTATAAGGCCAAGCCCGACCGCCACTACCGATATTTTGAGACTCGCAGGCAGGTTCTTTTTCTGGAATTTTTGCCCGCAAAAGGCGCAGGAGCCGGCGGCTACAGAATTTCTCTGATTGCACTCACCACAACGCATACCTGGGATACCTCTTAATCTGGGACGGGGACCTAATTACCGGAAAAACATGGATTCTACTACATACTTGACAAATCCCCAAGGCAAAAAAGCCTATTATTGGTAAATAAATAGCTAAAAGATGTGCAATATATATAATTTCGCCACGTCCAAACTTTATATATGATTGTTCATCTTTGCCTTAGCGGCAGAAAATCAGGACTTGTCAAGATGGCTGAACTTTAATCGCAAACCCAAGCAGGCGCAGACATTATAGAGATCGCGCGCCTTTGTTATGAGCGCCGATATATCTGTGGCATGGAGGGTAATTTCAGTATCCGACTTGAAGAAAATCTTATCCTGACAACAGCAGCCGGCATTTGCAAAGGCAAACTCAAACAAGATGATCTTGTTCTGGTCGACATGGAAGGAAATGCTCAAGGTCAGGCTCAAATAAACAAACGTCCTTCCACAGAAATACAAATGCATCTGACTGTTTATAAAAATCGACCCGATGTGAAAGCATGTGTGCACGCTCACCCGACTTATTCGGTTGCGTTTAGCGTAGCGGGTGTTTCACTAAATCAATTTATTTTGCCTGAGGTGGTGGTGACTCTGGGTAAAATTCCTGTGGCACCATATGCAACACCAAGTACTCAGGAAGTTTCAGACAGTATCGCACCCATTGTAAAAGAGTCTGATTCTTTGATACTGGATCACCACGGCGCCCTCACATTTGGTGCCAATCTCTGGGATGCTTATTACAAACTGGAAACGCTTGAACATCACGCTCAGACTCTTTATATCGCCCAAACTTTAGGCGATGTAAAAACGCTCGGCTCATCCGATGTGGAAAAGCTGATGAAAACCTGCGCCACATACGGCATCCCTGAACCCAAACTATGAGCGAAGAACTGCACCCACCAGAACAAATAACATCTTTCTTTCTGATTCGTCACGGACATACAGAGCCGGTTGAACACGGGCGCTTATATAATGACCCGGCTGTTGAATTGACGGCTAAAGGTATTAATCAAGCGCATAAAATCGCCGATTGGCTGACCAAGCAAGATGCCGAATGTTTGCTTTCAAGCAAGGCTATTCGAGTTGTATCCACCGCCAAAATAGTGAGTGAGCTTATTAAGCTTGATACTGAACTGGTGCCTGATTTGAACGAGTGGGACGTGGGTGCCTGGGAAGGTTCAAGTTATCTTGAAATTAAAAAAACCAAGCCAGACGAATATTTTCACTGGGTGGAAGACCCGATTGAAAATAAACCTCCAGACGGTGAATCGATTCGTGATCTATATAATAGATCTGTTTTGGTCCTGGATAAGATGATCGAATCGCATCCGGGTAAAAAAATCGCTTTGATTTCGCATGCCGGTGTTATTCGCTCAATTCTGGCTCATGCTCTGGGTATGCCTTTGATAAACTTTTGGAGAATTTCAATTCCGGCAGGCTCTGTCTCGCGTGTGGATTTTAGCGCTAACTATGCCACTGTGCATTTTGTGGCTTTGATGCCATGAAATTTAGTGGAGGCGATTGTACGAATTTCTCTCTACAGATCAATGGTTTCTTTTTTCTGCCTTTTACGATTGTTAGCGATCTGGGTCACTTTTCTAACACATGGGTTTTGGCACCATATTTGGCTTTAGTCACTGGCTTGACTCTATTCACTGACTTGACCCTATTCATTCCACCGGCGCAGGCACGCTGCCAGTTCTCTGTTCAAAAAAATATTCCATATGTAAAAAATGGAGACAAGGCTCAAGTCGGTGACTTGTACATACCTGTCGAAGAATCGGACAAGGTCAAATTTTATCCTGCTGTCATCTACATTCATGGTGGTGGCTGGTGCGGTGGCGACAAAAAACATGCCATACCGATAGTAACAGAACTTGCCGCCAATGGTTTTGTAGTCTACAACATCAATTACAGACTGGTAGGTAAAGGCGGCGAATATCCAGCTGATGTGGAAGACGTGAAAGACGCGCTTGCTTTTATGGGCAATAGAGCAACAGAATGGCACATCAACACAAATAAAATTGCAGCGATGGGATGCTCAGCCGGTGGGCATCTTTCAATGCTTTTGGGATACACAGACGACAAAGTGTGCAAAGCAGTGCACTATCCAAACAGCAATCTGCGCGTCAAAGCGGTGGCAAGTTGGTGCGGACCGGCATATTTTGTGCCGGGCGAAATGGATGTAGTCGACGACTATTTGCGCAAAGCAGGAAAGAAAGCTTACACAGTCGCGTCACCACGTAATTATATAAACAGCGCTATCCCCACTATTTTTGTGCACGGCACCGACGATGATCTGGTCACAATCAAAGGGCCGGAAAAACTACACGCCGACTTGCAAAAGAAAGGCATTTATTGCGAGTTCGTTCCGCTAAAAGGCGAAGGTCACAACTTTGGACTCTCCGGCTGGAAAACAGGCATGAAGCGGACTATCGAATTTTTGAATAAACAATTCGCTCTGAACAACTAATCAAGGTCTTGTCAGTTCAACTTCTATGAAATGGAGACGAGATTGAAAACCAAAGTCCCCATTCAATAGCAAAGTAGGAAAATGCTATTAAGACAATTTCCAAGATCGCAGCAGTTAACCAGACTTTTCCTGGCTTTCTATCTGCTTCGCGAATGATTTCCCATAGAGTTATAAGCATCATAATGGCTATCATTGAGCATGCAGCATAGTGCCACTGCGAATTCAGGCGCATGACAAAAAAGTAGCTAATTTTTCCCGGTGTTATGGTGCAGAAAAGCAAAAAAGCATTCGCAAAGAAAAATATCGGCAGCCAGGCTCTGAGCTTTGTCATATCATGCACTCTACTTAACTGTTATCAGGACATTTTTCCCTACAAACAGACATCATCTGTTTTACCGTTCTCAGCCAAAACTCCTCCGGATAGTCTTCTTCCTCGTCTTTCACCAAATACTCAGGATCAATTTTTTCAAAATTTTCAAGGCTTTGTTTCCACTTTTCCAGATGAAAATATGAATGCGCCAAATAAGTGTAGGCTTCATTCAATAAGTGGTCATCCTCAGTTTCAATGCTCCACTTTTTTGTCAAAGTGAACCAGTAAATTGCTTTCTTATAGTCCGGTTGCTCTGGTGAGTACTTGTAATAAAGAATTCCACGACTATATGCTCGTGCTGGATTCTCCGGATCGTCATCTAAAAAGTATTGATTTATTTTGACTGTATCTTTAAAAATTCTTTTTCTCTCTTTTAATGGCATCTCTTTTAGGTCGAGCCAGTACATCTCAGATAGAGAAATCCAAACAGCATAGATGGCACAAACATATTCATCGGTGCATATTTTGAGAGCATAACTGTAGATGCTACAAAATTCTTCCCACGAAATGACCTCCATAAGACTTTGAGCGATTCTCAAAAGTGCGCCGACTTCATTGTCACCAATTTCTTGTAGTTCTGAGACGGCTTGCCTGATAGCTGTTCCAGAAAAACCATCTTTCGATATGAGATCTTTTAATCGACTCAAACAATCGCGGCTCTGTTTTTCTTGTGCTTTTGTGAGTCTCATTACAATCTCAATTTCTCAGACAGTTCAAAACCTTCTTAAACAGATACTCGTTGCTCGTTGCAAAAAGCAAAATATGCGTATCTCCCAAATAACTCTCTGGCTTAAGTTTTTCCATTTGCGACCAGAATTGATTTTGAAGATCTTTCACTTTATCACTCTTGTCAAAATGAAAGCCCAGGTAGTTAACAAAAACATGGGCAGACTGGATTTCGGGCGGAATTTCAACGTCAAAAATATACCATTCGTCTCCACTTCCTTCCGGAATATTCTCAAGCTGAATCCCCACCGGAAGAATTGTCACATTCCCAAAATTTTTGAATCCAAGTTGAATTTCTTCTTCAGACAAAACAAGCTGACCAGAATCATAAGAGGTTATAACTAATTGCTTTCCATTTAGTGTTTCTGGCACATGCTCAACTATATGACCATTTGCAAGGTCAAGAACTTGAAGCCAAAAATAATTGCCCTCTTTTCCTGTTGTAAGCTTATTCATCTGTTTTGCCTATCTCGAATGAAAGCGCTTTGCATACAAATTCTAACGAATGTGTTAGAAAAGTGATCCAGATCGCTAACAATCGTAAAAGGCAGAAAAAAGAAACCATCGATCTGTAGAGAGAAATTTGTACAAAAAGAACAACGAAAAAAACACACGTAATCCCGTTGCACGCACCACAAAAAATTTATCCGAGTAACGGATTCTCTCTAAAAAACTGATCAAGCCTTGCCGCAGTTTTCACAGAAGGCAGCATCGGACCTTGAAAATCAGCTTGCTTAGTCAAAATCGCCTGATTCAAAGACAATTTATTCTGAATGATTTTCATAAATGCGTCGCGCTTAAATCTAAAAGAAATAGCCGGATTTTCTTCTTCCAGATAAAAACGTTTCACCACATGGGCACCGTCTTCTTCTTTCAAAATCCATCCAAGCTCACTTGTTTCTTTAATGAACATGCCTATAGAAAAGCCCTTGCTCAAAGCCTTATCCAATTGAGTTCCTGTGTTCAAACTGTCAGGCAGTTGTTTATCAAAATACTCGGCAATTTTCTTTTCAGGATCTACCACGCCGGCAGACACGTCAGGCTTACTCTTAGCCTTAGGCAAAATTTCCACTT
>CAZEQP010000015.1:0-14883 GCA_964514345.1 uncultured Candidatus Obscuribacterales bacterium | reverse complement strand
GTCTTCTCACGCATCCTCTGGCTTCAAGCGGCTCCAGAGCCTGGTTGTAAAAATTCCAGCAGGCGACACGTTTGGCATTGATTTCATCAGCCTTATCAAGCTGGCCAAGAATCATGGCCGCAGTCAATTCGGATGCAGGGAAGGAGGATCCAAGCGTGCTCCACACATATTTATCCGTGAGCCCGGCATCCATTTCATGGCGGTTGGTACCTTTCTGCCAGACGCAGTAGGCTTTATCCAGATATTCCAGATTGTTCACCAGCAAGGCTCCGCCTTCGCCTCCAACAATATTTTTAGTTTGATGGAAACTTAGGGCAGCAAAATCCCCGATGCCACCTAAGTAGGCTCCCCGGTATTCAGCCCGGAATGCATGCGCCGCGTCTTCAATTGTACGCAAATCATACTTATGTGCAATTTTTTGAATGGCTTCCATATCGCAAGCCACACTTGCATAATGCACTGGAACTATTGCTCTGGTGCGCGGACTTATTGCTTTTTCAATTGCTTTTGGGTCGATATTCAGAGTTTCTGAGTCAATGTCGACAAAAACCGGCACCATGCCGGCTCTAACAAAAGCAGAAGCGGAAGTGACAAAAGTGAATGAAGGAACTATAACTTCATCGCCCGGTGCGGGATCAAGCAAAAGAGCTGCCATTTCCAGTGCCGATGTGCCTGAAGATGTAAAAAATGCGGCTTTGCTGCCCAGATTTTTCTCCAGCCATTCATGAATGCGTTTTGTGAAAGCTCCGTTGCCGGCTAGCTCTCCGCTTTCCAGTGCCTGTTCAAGGTAGGTGAGTTCCAATCCAGTAAGGGTCAACTTATTGAACTGAACCATTTTTCCTGTTTTAGTCAAAATTAAAGAGTTCCACCGACAAACCGAGTCCGGGAATATACTACTAAAGTATTAGTAGATTATTTGTGATCCCCTTAGATAGGATTCTTCTTAAGCGGTCTTTTTCACAATCAAAGTGAATTCGTAAGCCCCGTAGTCATGAAGCAAGGCCACGTGTCTGGAAAAGCTTGTCAGACAATGATTTAGAAGAAATTCCGGATTGGCATAATAAAGGTCCTCGCGCATTCTGTCTTTGTCCGAATAGGCAGTCAAAAAATTGAGGGCAAATGCCTTTTTTGTATGTGCGTTGATGCTTGAAAGCTCGGCCAAAACAAAGTCCGTCCAGTCCTCCAAAGAAAAATTGCCGCGAAAATTGAAAACACCACTGGCCACCAGATAGTGACAGTCGATATTAAAATTATTTCCACATTCAAAGCGACATCTCTCTTCGTTTTCAAATAACGCTTGCGCCTGTTCAATCATGGCCGGCAAACAATCAAAACCGACATAGTGACAGCGTTTATTTTGGGATTTCAAATAAGAAAGGAACTGTCCGTATCCACAGCCGAAATCGACAAGCGTTTCTTGCTCGTCAAGCGCATCAGGCAAGACTTTGACCAATTGCCTGAATCTGAGTTCCTGAGCCGCTTCATCTTTCCAATCCACCCCTTTTGCCGTAGGTCCGTGCTGGGCCAGAGTGCGCTCAAAGTATTGAGAAATGGATGTATAAATGTCGTTATTCATTAGAATCAAACACTAGCATTTTTTTAAGATGGTCTCACGGGACAAAATGACAATTTACTATTGTTCCATGCTCAGCCAAATTTCAATAGTGATTCCGTGCTTCAAAAACGAGAAGGGACTTGAAACCCTTGTCCAGCAATTGATTCCGGTGTGCAAAAATTTGAGCGAGAGATTTGAAATTTTGCTTGTGGATGATGCCAGCCCTGATGACACCTGGTCTTGCATCAAGACGCTTTGTGAAAATTATCCCTGCCTTAAGGGAATCAGATTGGCTCAAAATATTGGCCAGCACGCAGCCACTTACTGGGGGCTGAAAAAAGCCGACTTCGATCTGGTTGCCACTCTGGACGACGACTTGCAAAATCCACCGGCTGAAATAGCGAAACTGACAAAAAAATTGGAAGCCGGGTTTGATGTTGTTTACGGAGTTCCGGCTCGAAAGAATCACGATTCATTGCGAAAAGGCGGCTCAAGACTGTTTCGTTTTTTTCTGAAAATTCTGGGATTGCCTTTTGCCGAATATGTGTCTTCCTTCCGCTTAATTGACCGAACTAAAATAGCTGATATTGATGCTGTTACAGACAAGAGAATCTTTCTGGACATTCTGTTCCTGAGAAATAAGATGCGTTTGGGCTTTGTCGAAGTAGCGCACGACAACAGAATTAGCGGGCGTTCATCTTATTCATTTTTTCGGCTGGCCAAACTGGCTATTGACTGTTGGCAAGCATCTCTAATTTCGCCGAAAAGGCAAATTGTTACAGACACGGATACGATTGCCGACACTTGCACTTCGCCGCAGACGCTTATCTGATAAAATAACTTCCTTGCCAGAACTAGATATCAAGAGGAATTTTGCAGTGGTTAAGTTAAGGCTGAAGCGCACAGGCGCCAAGAAAGCCCCTCATTATCGAATCGTCGCCGTAGACATGCGTGCTCGTCGCGACGGACACCCTATTGAAGAGATTGGTTATTATAATCCTCGCTCCAAAGAACTTAGACTCGATAAAGAAGCAGTACAAAAATGGATAAAAAACGGCGCTCAACCCAGCGAGACGGTGGCTACTTTAATAAAAAGGGCAGAAGCTCAGGGCGCTTCCCAAGCAAGCTAGTCGAAACGACAGCTCCGGAAGATTTAGCTGAATACATTCTCCAGGTTCTGGCACGTGAGCCTGATACATTGCAATTCGAACGCAAATCATTCGGACCGCGCAGATCCAGACTGGCTGTAACATGCGATCCTGTTGTAACCGGACGCCTCATCGGCAAAGACGGAAGAACCATCACCGCTCTTCGTGCTTTAATCAAAGCAGCTTCCGGACGTTACGGAAAACGAGTAGACATCATAGTCTCTTGAGCGAATCTTCAAGCGACGACAAAGATCTTCTTGACCTTCTTGTGGAAAAGAAGGCAATTTCTTCTGCTCAAGCCAATCTTGTTCGCAATGATCACCTGGCGACCGGCATGTCATTTGAAGAAATTCTTGTTGCTCGCTCCTGGGTAAGCGAAGATAAACTTCAAGAATTGGCTCCCAGGCAGGCGCCAGACCTTCGCGAGGTTGAAGCCGGCGAACGAAAACCCGGCACATACAAAGAAAATCTCAAACGTTATCGCCAGATCATGGCCGAGATTCTAGGTGAGTCTTCAGAATGACTGGAAAAAAGAACGGCACATTGTGTTTGTTGATCCCGCTTCTATTTACACCTTTACCAGCCGGAGCAACTCCCGAAGAAGGCTTAGAAGAGTTCAAAAAGAAGAATTACACCGCCGCTCTCAACCAGTTCAACACTCATTTGAAAAGCAAACCGGACGACCTGAATATCAACTATTACGCTGGTATGACCTACCAGCTTTTGGGCAGAAACGGCGACGCGCTTAAACACTACAAAAAAGTGTTTGAGATAGATCCAAACTCAAAAGCGGCTGCTCAGGTTGCCCCTTTTTTAAAACGCTATGGTATTAAAACCAGTGCTCAGACAGTCACCACCGGCACTGGAAAAGCACTTCCCAATGACCCGTTTGCCGCTATGGAAGCGTCGCGCAAACTGCCTTTCAAAGACAGAATAATTATCGTTCCGCCCAAGTTCGGACACACACCTGTTAGCAGCGCCACTATAAGTACTGTGCGCAGTGTTGTTTCCAGATTGCCTGGAAAAATCTACAAAATATTGAACGATGGTGGCGCCACTATAAATCTTGCACCAAATATTATCGACAAGTGGCCGGGCTCCGGGGACGGTTCTAAACCTAATGTTTCCAACACCACAATGGGAGAAGAAGGTGGTCGCACATACGACCATGACGTACATGTTTACGAACGAGAGGCTGTGCGCAATTCAAACGAACTAAAGGAAGTCAGAGATCAAAGTGAAATATACAATTGTGTTTTGCACGAACTTGGACACGCAATTGATGACTGTCTGGGAATTTATTCAAAAACAAAACCATTTGTTGACGCGCACAAACAAGATTGTGAGTCTATGCCGACTAAGGCAGTTTCAAGCTACTACACAAATGACGTGTCTGAGGCTGTCGCAGAAGTAACGGCATATCTACTTGGTGGAAACGATTCTAACGCCAATGCGGCGGGGACCCATTTCACCCGCTTAAAACCTCTTATTAAAACCAAATTGGGTTTATAGTTATCGACGCATAAAATGAATGACATTTTTTTCGTCGTCTATAACAAATTGACGGCGGGCAAAAAAGTCTTGTCCCAGCAATCCGTATGGAATCGGAAAATCAGGAACTATGGCTACTCTGAGATTCTCTTTGTATAGATTGCCATTGCTGACTGAAACCTTTTTCACATCAAAAATATAAGCTTGCTTAGATCCGCCGACACCACTGCTTGAGCCGGTTCCCACCACTCTCCAACCTCTCATCTGTGCCATCATTAAAGCCGAACCGGGCAATACAGTGCTGGCAGCGCCGGTGTCAAAAATCATTGGATATTCGATGCCGTCAAATTCAGCTGTGATCAAAAGTTCTTTACCCCAGCGTTTGAATGGTACATCAATAGTATCCGACGGCACATAACCGCCCCGGGCTCCGATTTTGTGGAACCTAATCACTCGAGTGTGATTGTCTATGTTATATCTGAAACTGCCAAAAAAATTCTGTCCCAAAAGCGGAGTATCAGTATATTCATGCACTCCCATATAGATTGTTTTGCGAATTTTTCCCACTTCCACTTCCATTGGAACATTCCACTCAGGCACAACACCGCTCACGCCTTGCGTCACTCCATCCGGTTTTCCTGTCGGCAGAGGCAAGCCCAGTTGGCGCAAATGATTTTTGCCCATCATACTTCCTTCGGCGCCTGTGTCGAAAATAAGGGGAAAGACTTTTTTATCAACTCTGCAGCTGACCACAATCCGACCGTGGGGATCATTGGTAAAAGGCACCACTTCCGAATCGGGGATGTAATCACCTGAAGATGGTGTGGGGCTTGCAGCGCCCGCCCTGGGAAGCGATGTGGATTTTTCAGTCAACTTCAGAGTGCTTTGCAAATATTTTGTGGTGGAAGAATTGGGAAATTTTTTGATCAGGTTTTTATAATGCTCAAGTGCATGCCTGTCGTCACCCATATGCTGGTAACACAATCCTGCATAATAAACCGCCTTTTCATTGGTGGGTTCTTTGGCGATTGCATTTTCAAAATATTTGGCAGCCAGATCATAGCCTTTCTTTTGAAAGAGCTTCACTCCCTCTTGATAAAAATCCTTATCATCGGCGGCAAATGCCCCAGAACATAAATTTACAGCTAGCAATAAAAGTAAGAGAAGGGAACACAATCTGGACATAATTAAGTCTCCGCCTCTCTTGTATATTTGATTTTCTTGCCTACATAATTGCTGTATTCCATAGCCAGCTTCAGACCCAGCGCACCATCCATGATACCGCCACGAACAAAGTATCTGTAGATAAAAGTCCATCCCGGATGCAACCACAGGCTCAAAGGATTCTTATACTTGTCCTTATGTTCACCGGCTCCAGCTGCCGATTGTTTCTTATACTCTTCGGCCGACAGCCTGGCAAATTTGTCCATCGCTTTTGCGAATTCATCCACCGAGTCATAACTGTAATGCAGCATATGATTCTCTAAAGTTTTGACCGGACCATTTACTTTTATAGCTTCGTGCACTTTTCGATCGTTAAACTTTCCTGCGCCTTTTTTAATCAAACGCAGCTGTGCATCAGGATAAAAGCCTCCCCAGCGCACAGGTGTTTTGTTTATTAAAAGCATGCGTGGAATTTTGTAGCCTTCAAACTTTTCCAGGTCCTCGCTCTTCATCAAAGCGCTGATTTCTTCCTGCAATTCTCTAGTCAGGACTTCATCTGCATCCAGACTGAGGATCCAATCACCGGAAGCAAGACTCATGGCAAAATTTTTCTGAGCGGCATAACCAAGCCATTCTTGAAAATGACATTTAGCCCCCAGCTTCTCTGCGATTTTTACAGTGTCATCACTTGAACCTGAGTCCACCACGATAATCTCGTTTGCCAGCGATTGCACAGCTTCAATCACCATGCCGATTTTCTTTTCTTCGTTTTTAGCTACGATAACTACTGAAAGCAGCATGATTTTTAACGCTGAAAAGTAATAGTGTTATTCACGCTGTCTATCGTATACCGCCAATCGCCAAAAAAGCTTTGACCCACAAGAGGATGCGGAATCTCTCTGTCTATAAAAACGTTGACACGGTGATCGTTCTTTTCTATTGGTCCCATTCTTATTCTGTCCACTGAAAATACAGCCGTTTTCACCGTCCCGCCCATGCCGTAATTTGCTCCATCTTCGGCATCACTGGGAATTGATATGCCTAATTTGCGCAAATGTGATTTGGAAAAAGTCACACCATGCGCACCGGTATCAAAAACCATTTGGATGCTTCTTCCATTTACTTCAACCGGCACCATCATCTCTTTACCTTCTCTGGTGAATGAAACGGTGTTTCTATCATTATGGGTGCGAGTAGCACTTGCCGAACTGGTTCGACTCTGAGCACTGCCGATTTTTGTCAGAGTGATAGTGCCAGTCTGTCTGTCCGGTGCGTAGTCAATTCTTTGTTGAAAGCGACCATAAAAACTCTGACCAAGTAAAGGTCTGCCGTCCAACTTTTGTGCCACTATGATGGGAAAATTGCGGCGCTCTATCGAGCCTACTTTCAAGTTTACTCTTATTTCCCAGACCGGACGTCCGCCACCTATTCCATAGCTGGTGCCTTTTGGTTTGCCTGTTGGCGGAGCAATTCCGATTTCAGCCAGATGATTGAAACCGAAGGTGCAATGCTCAGCTCCGGTATCGTACATCATTTCCATTGGGCGGTTATTCATCAAAGCGTTCACATAAAAATGTTGTTGACCGTCATCCGGACGGTGAAAATCAATGCGGGCTTGATTGGGCAAAGAAGCAAGATCAGAATCATCAGAATCACCCATGGCAGGGGTAGAACTAGCCGCTGTTGAAGTTCTTGATGAAGACTGCGCACTGGAGTTATATTGCTGATTGGATGAAGCCGTTCTTTGTGCCGGCTGAGAAGTTCCGGCTGAGCGAGCACCAGCAGGTGCATTGAGATTCTGCATCGCCGCCAGTGAATTTTTTCCCGCCACACTACCGGGACTGAGCTTGTAGGCTCTCATGTAAGAGTCTTTTGCCGCCGAAACATTATGCATCTGATAGTAACAAGTGCCAAGACAATAATGCGAATTGGCATCGTTTGGATTCTCGCGCAGAGCCTGTTCGAAAGAGGCTATCGCTCTTCCGTACTGCTTTTGCTTCATTAATTCTACGCCTTCGACATAATTGGAAAAGGCGCCAGCCGCATTTGCCGAACTCAGTAAAACAAAGACTGAAAGAGAAAGGCAAGTGCGTTTCCAGCTCATAATCATGCTCCTACTTTGCTTGCCACAATATTTTTTTGAATTTCTTGTGTTCCTTCCAGAACTTCGATTACTTTTGCGTCACGATAAAGCTTTTCCAGCGGCTCTTCAGTGCTGATGCCGAAAGTTCCATATATTTGAGCGGCTTCACTTGAGTGCAAGCGTGCGGCTCGCGCTGCAAACAATTTGCACATGGCGGCATATTTGGTGAATTCTTGTTCCGCTTCGTCTTTGCTCCAGGCGGCCCGATAAATGAGAAGACGCGCGGCGCTTGTGTCTGTGGACATGTCGGCCAGCTTCCACTGAATGGCCTGGAATTTTCCTATTGCTTGTCCAAACTGTTCGCGTGAATTAGCTCTTTTTACAGAGTGCTTAATGGCTTGTTCGCAAATTCCCAGGGCACCTGCTGCAAGCAAAACTTTACTGATTGAAAGGGCGTATTCAAGAGCTTCTTCCACCTGTGTTGCAGACTGGCAAAGTCGAGATTTTTCATCCAGCGGGTAAGAATTGAATTCTATGTCGTTGGTGCAAGCCGACTTCAGACCGAGCTTTTGTCTGTCTTTTTCGATTTTGACCGAGTCTTTGCTGGTCAAATCAACTATCCAGAGTTCTCCACCCTCGTTAGATCTGCTCAGGACCAGAGCGACCTGAGCGTTTTCTCCATTAACAACCCAACTTTTTTTACCGTTCAATTTGAGATTTTCAGCACTGGTTTTGACCATTGAAAAGTCAGATCCAGCCTGTTCCTCTCCCAGAGCCAGGGTGGCGTATGATTCGCCCCGGCTTAAAAGAGGTAAATAACGTGATTTTTGCTCATCCGAGCCGAATTTCGAAATTAGTTGGCAAGCGCTCATATGATTGGCGAATACAAGGGCCAGACCGGCATCCTTTTTGCCCAGTTCCTCTGCAAAGATGGCTGAGTAAACGAAAGATTTCCCCCCACCACCGTATTCATGAGGCAGTCCGGTCCCCAGAAAGCCCGACTGGGCAATCATTGCCAGTGCTTCGTTTTGTTTATCTTTGTGCGTTTCCAAGTCCATAATCAAAGAGGACAGTTTTTCCTCCAGAAATTGCGCGCAAGAAGCTTGAAACTGGCTTTGTTCGGAACTTAAAAAGGTATTCACTAAAATCTCCCGGTCTTTGACGACTAGTCCTTTGGTACTTAAGTTATTCACTTAAGTTATTCATTCTATCAATAAGGAAGCCGGGTTTGCTAACCTATTGTAATGTCGTTGAAATTTCTGCAAAAGTTCATTCGAGGTATGTCGCACGCGCTTGAAGAAAAGCCGGTGATTGAGCCTGACGATTTTGAACTGGAACATTTTCTTTTTTATCACGGACTGGCCGGAACCAGCCCACAAAACCAGCGCAAATTCAAAGATGTAAAAGCTGACGTCAGACTGGCTTGCAACAGTCAAAGTTCATATCAATTGGCTGCCACACTCAAATTGCCTCCACTCTGGTGGGAGGAAAAGCTCAAAACAATTTTTCAGGAATTGCCTTGCGACGAAACTGTTTCACTATTGAGCCCCGAATTACTTCTGCACGATAATTGGCAAGTGCGCGCCAATGCGGCTAATATACTGGCTTGCTTGAAAGCAGAAGGACAGATAGAAAACCTGATAGAGTCGCTTCATAATACCGCCGACAATACCAAAACAGCATTTTGCCATCAAGCTTCCGCCTTAGCAAGATTAGGACAATCCGCTTCTGCTGAACAAAAGACCAGAGTGGAAGAAACTCTTTTTCATTATCTCAACCACAATGATTCCTGGATAAGAGTGGATGCCACCAATGCAGTTTGTTTATTCGAACCGGAAAATGCTTACAAACTGGAACCTCTTTTAAAATCGCTTGCCCAGCCGCATTTGCTGCAAGATTATTGCGCAGTTATTGCCGCAAAAACGATAAAGCCGATAAATCTTCTAGCTGAAAAATCGGATCTTTCAATAGCGGCCGGTGCCTCGATAATACTGGGATTACTTGAAGCAGCCACAGGCACTTTCGGCCCTGATTGCACAAAAGAAATGGATGGCAAAAAGTGTCTCGATCAGATGCTTGAAATTGCAAAAGAACCGAGTTTTCACTCAAAATCCTACTATGCCACTCTTTTGTTGGCCATCCTGAGACTGGAATCTTATCTGGGCTCAAAAGAGGCTTCAGGTGGCACTTTGCTTGAAGATAAGAATCTTACAGAATTGCTTGAAACAAGATTGAAACTTTCTTGCGATTTTCCCGCTCACGAAAAACGAAATGCCATTATTCTTTGCGGTGAAGCAAAAAAAGGCCTCAATGCTTTATTAGAAGGCTTGAAACCGGACTATGTCTTTGTAGATGAAACGATAGACAGCCTGGCCAAGCTGGCAGACAATCAAGCAGCCGAACCGCTTTTATCTCTGGCCAACAAATTGGTCAATCTGGAAGAAAGAACAAATAAAACTGTATCCGCCCAACCCCTTTTAGAAGATCACACGCCTGCAGTCAAAACTTACTGGCGCATTCTTCAATGCCTCGGCTCCATACCCACGCCTGCGGTACTTGAATTTCTTGTGCGCGCCACAAATGATCATGCTCCGGACAAGCGTTTAGCCGCGCTCAATTCGATGGTGAAGGTAAAATCCGCTCTACCCGAAGCCGAAATCGCCCCGGTATCAAGACGTCTGGGAGTTTTGATCACAGACCAGTCGCTTGAAATTCGCACAGCATCGGTAAAAGGCGTGGGAATACTTACCATAAAGGAGGAAATCCCTCGCCTGGCGCAAATGACCAGTGCCAAAGAGGTGTCTCTTTCGCGTCAGATTTTTCAAACATTATCAGAACTGGCCGCCAGCGGGCACAAAGATGAAGTTGAATCAGCACTGCGCCAGAAGTTAAAGTCGGTCATGGACCCTCACCTGAGCAAGAAACTGAACGACTTAATTGTAAGTTTGGCTTCTCATTAAGCGCAAAAGCGTGATAAATTGAGATAAATAGACTCCGGGGAAAATCTGTGGATACCGACCCCAATCGCAAAGAAGCAGAAGAAGAGAAGAAGGAGGAAGAAAAGACTCCTGAAACACCTCCCGCTGCTTCAAGCGGCACCGAAGAAGCCACCAAATCCGGTTCTCAACCTCACTTAAGCTACCGCATTTTTCAAGACGCCATAGGCGATGTGGTCCCTTCCTCGTCGCCAAAATTCAAACAACCGATGATTTTCGATCTGCTCCTGGCTGCCGGCTTGCTCGTGGCAGTGGGTGGATTTACAAGCGGCTTGATTCGCATTTATGTCACTCATGTAGCCAAAGACAACATAAATCAGCACAATTACAAAGCCGCCATTAATATTTTGAAGCGCAATCCTGTTCCCGACTTCTTCTCCGGGTTCGGCGCCGATCCAAACGAACTTATGAATCAGGCGCTTTATCTTGATTCTATCGACAAGCTGGAAGAAGATCCCGACAATCAGGCAGCTATAAATCAGTTAAGCAAAATCACTGCCGGCTCTCGCTTTTTCAGCCATGCCCAGCAAATTGTCAATGAAAAAACAGTACCATCCGAAGTGCTGTTGAAACAATCAGCTTCAAAAGAAGAAGAGGCTGAAGAAGCCAAAGACACCAAACTGAAAGAAGTGCTGCAAGAGCAGGACGACTGAATCCAGTTGAATTAGCCGATGATTTGCTTGTAGTCTTCGCTGGACATGGCGTGTTCCAGATCTTTTGTGTCGGCCATTTTCACTTTAATCATCCAGCCTTTGCCGTAACAATCAAGATTTACAAGCTCCGGCTGCGAGGCAAGCTCTTCATTTATAGCCGTCACTTCGCCTGAAACCGGTGTAAACAGGTCAGAAACGGACTTAACAGACTCGATCACGCCGAATTTGTCTTCCAGTTTCAATTTAGTTCCTACGCTGGGAAGCTCAACATAAGTGACATCTCCCAACTGGTCAGCGGCAAAAGCAGTAATTCCGACAACGGCGATATCGCCTTCTACCTTTACATACTCGTGGCTTTTGACATATTTGAGATCTTTGGGATAAGCCAGCATTGTGTCGCCCATGAATTGAAAACCTCCAGCCTTAATGGCGAGTTGAGGAACCTGATGCTTAGATTTTAGCTAAAATATAGAGCCATATGCGCTTGACATCCCGCTAAATAACTGCGGGCACATGTCCAAGATTTACACGTCCATATATACAGTCTAGAAAGGACGCAGCCATGACCAAAACTACAAAAATGAACCGCTTAATGGACCTGCTTGCCGTTACAAGCGTTCTTGTATCCACCTTTATATTGATAGAACTTTGTTTATAATATTTAGGCTCATTACAAGTGCCTGGATAAGGCAAAGGCAGATTCGTGGATTTCGACCTGACCGGCATACTGGCT
This sequence comes from uncultured Candidatus Obscuribacterales bacterium, assembly GCA_964514345.1. Lineage (GTDB taxonomy): Bacteria > Cyanobacteriota > Vampirovibrionia > Obscuribacterales > Obscuribacteraceae > Aved-18. The sequence continues at coordinate 3,060 of CAZEQP010000015.1, read as the reverse complement.
ATTGGAGGCTTCTGGCTTTTCCTAATACTGCTTGTGCTCAAGGGTCCTGTCACCCGATATCTCGACAAACAAAAGCCGACTGAAAGTGCCGATGTGAAAGCACTCACAGAAAGAATCAATCAGCTTGAAGCTATTGTCGCTTCAATGAGCAAAGACATGCTTGAGCTGAAAGACACAACAGAATTTGCTCACAAATTATTGACCGACTCATCACGTGAAGTCTCCAATCTAAATAAAAGCCTGGCGGAGGTCGGGCTGCTTGAGGGAAAGTCACAAGAAAGCCCGAGTCAAAATGAGCCGGCAAGCGACAGAGTAAGACTGGTCACCACTGGTGATGGCGCCGAGGCTCCCGACCACGCCGGTGAAATTTTAAACGAAAACACTGTCCGTTTTGAACGCATTTTGCCCGCCCGTGCCGACAAAGTCTGGCAGTATCTATCCAATCCCATTTATCTATCCGAGTGGCTGGCAGAAGCTTCATTGGATGCCCGCATCGGCGGCAAGATCAAACTTGATTTTGACACAGCCGAAATGCCAGAGCGCAAAGAAAAAGGTCATTCTATAGAAGGTGTCATAGGCTGGTGCGAACCAGAACGCGGCATAAGCTATTCCTGGCTGGACAAACAAAACAACATAGAATCCATCGTCGCCTTCGAGCTCACCCCGATGGGCGACAAAACCAAGCTTGTAATCAAGCATTCACGGCTGCCGGCAAATCGCATGCAAGATTTCATGGCAGGTTGGCACACTCATCTAGATGTATTAGTGGCGCGCCTTTCTAAAATCGCACCACCTGAATTCCGCAAACGTTTCCTGCAATTATTGCCTTTTTACACTGCCATGGTGCTGGCGGTTGTGGCTCCTCTAGCCGCTCAAGCTGCCGGTGACAACGGCACCTATCAGGCATTGAGCGCCGAGCGCAACAGGCTTTTGCAAAAATATGACGACCTCAGGCGTGACACTGAAGAAATGCAGAAAAAAATGGACTCGCTCAAACGAGATGATTCAAATGAGGCAGCCAAAGCCTGCGACCAGCTGGATGACGCCATCAAAAAAGACTATCGCCAGATGAAAGAGCTGGAAGGCCAGATTCGCGACTTTGATAATGCGCTGCGCTAAGAACTCGGCTTTCTTATTTGCTCTTTTGTAAGTGGTTCTGGTATCTCTCTAACTAATTTACCGTTACGAATTACTACAAATTCGGTTCCTGTTTGTCGAGCCAATTCTCTAGCACGCCTGGAAGCACGAATCAAAGCAGCTGTTGCTTTCTGCATATCCGGATCAGAGAGGTTTTCGGAATTCATTGATTTTCTCCTTCCTCGATAACAATCGGCACATCACCACTGTTATCATACCAGCGCCAATAATTCACTTCGTGACGATATATAGTTTTAAAGTTATGCAGACCTGCGGCAAAACGCCTATGAACTACGTCATCAGGCACGTAATGACCTCCCTGAGCGACTCGAGCAGAAATTCTAGCAATAGCTTCTGCTGGATCCGGCAAAGCAAGAAAGAATAGTTTGACGCTGTATTTCTGACTGCGCCAATCTCTTATCATCCGAATATAACCTCGACCCGCCAGTGTTGTTTCGAAGGCAAAACTAATTCCGCGATCAACATACTCTGCCATTGTTTCCAGCATTAATTTACCCGCTTTAATTGCTGCCGCTTCCGGTTGGAAGGGGGACAAGCCAGCCGCAATCAAATCAGCATTGATAAAGGCGGGACATTCAGCATCGCGAGGTAAGAATTCACGAGCGAAGGTGGATTTTCCCGCTCCGTTAGGCCCTGCGATAATTAGTATTTTCTTCTGGTTCATTTAACCACAAAATCATACCGCAACAACTGGATGATCCAATCTTTGTGCCGCATACATAAGGCGGTTAAACCCGAAGCAAGGAGACTCAGTATATCGATAACCCGAATTCGCATTCCCCTTATGCATGGTCTTCCGCTACACTGTTCATGATTCACTGTAATTCTTTCAATAAAATCAACCATTCACTGAAACTCTCCCGGTAGCTTTTATTTAAAATTTACCCCTTCTCCTGAAGCCTAATTCAGTGATTTAGACTGCTCGGGAGCAACTCGGAAAAATAACCAAATGCAAGTAGAGTTGCATATAGTTAAACGAAACGCAAAGTTGGGTTGCATATAGATAGATTTGAACTCAAGTTGACTTGTGAACCTTTACATCCCACGGTTTTCGCGACTCCCTTCCAGCTTCTTCTGCAATCTTACTGGTCATTTTTTGCAGTTCAATAAGTATCTCGAATTTTTCTTCCACTGATTTAGCAGCCAATTCACATCGGCGCTTTTTCTTGGCGTCAAAAAGATCCGCAGTAGTTTTTTGATTTTTTTTGGCTGAACGGCTCATGCAACTATTTTAGCCCATTTATCAAGCAGTCCATACCGGCTTAAAATATCATCCAGTTTGGCTTGATCCGGAGAAGCCGATTCGAGGGCCACTAAGATCTTTGCTTTATCTTTTGCACGCCCTGTTTCTGCCATTATTGCCAGAAGGTGCTCGTATTGAAAAACTCGGGTCGGAACTCCAGCAAATACTTTTTCCAGAGCATTGTCCAGAGCCTCTTTCACTAGTTCAGTCGGAGGAACAAGAAACTGAGTCGGTATGCCCTCGATTACCACACAATCACCCGACGGCAGATATCCTTTCTGCTCAAGATTCTTATACAGCGGTCCCAAATCAATAAGTACTCCAGCTTGAGGCAGAATACAAAAAATGTCCAAATCAAAAGTTACGGCAGGTTCAGCATAGAAGAGCAGCGCGATCGCGCCACCAATTGCGTATTTGCCAATTACTTTCTCAGTCTCTAAACTATTGATTACAGTGAGAGCCTTGTCCATCAGGCTTCTAACTTCTCTTATAGAAGGGACGCTTCACCACAGTGGCATCGACTGCAGTATCACGAATTGCAATTTGCAGGTTAGTGCCTATTGCTGAAACACGTGAGTCCACCAGAGCAAAAGCAATCGTATAAGCGACATGAATGCCTTGCGATCCGCTTGTGACTTGACCCACATCCTTGCCGTCTT
>CAZEQP010000014.1:0-14970 GCA_964514345.1 uncultured Candidatus Obscuribacterales bacterium | reverse complement strand
AATCCGTTATTTATTCGGTGCTAATTGATCATACCAGAATGAAAGTCTTTCTCTTGCTGGTTATGCTGTTAAATAATTCAGCTGTTTCACTCGGCTGGCTCAGTTTGTCTTTCATTCCTTGTATAAAAAGAACGGGACGATGAGCGATTTGATAAGCTGTGAATGGAAGTTTTTTGGTGAACATCAAAAACTTCATTGATTCGACCACTGTAAATCTTTGACGGCGTTCTTCTAATTGTGCCAATGATTTTCTGGCGGTTTTATCCGAAGTGGCCAGATTGAAAACTTTACCCACAGCCAGTCCGCGACGTTTTGAACGCAAAATAGTCAAATCCAGCAGCTCGTAAAAGGCAATTTTTTTCATGCCTGTGACTTTCCAGGTAGGCGCCGAACAAATAATGCCATCGATATATTCCGGATAATCTGCAGCCACCATCATGGCAAAAGTTCCGCCAGTAGATTCGCCCAACACAAAAACAGGAACGCCCTGGTGTTCTTTTTTGAAATTGATGGACCAGTCTTTTACACAATCCATTGTTTTGTGGAAATCGATTTGTTCTTGTTTACCGTCCACTATCGAAGTTGCAAAACCCTTGACGTCGATGGCATGGGTTGTAATGCCGTAAGGCGCCAGGCTCTCAGCCAATTTGCTATATGTCTTCGAGCTCTGGGTGAGTCCTGGGATGCAGACTATTGCCGCCTTAACACTTTCTGCCTGCTGAGCTTTGGCTACCATTGGCAAGCTCAAGTTCAAAAACAATGCAATCAGGCAAAAAACGGCGACTTTATTCATTTCAAGGCTCATTCAAGACTACAGAATATTCACGGACAAGACAAAGGAGATTCCCTTCCTGTTTTCTTGTTTTTCCCCCTTAATAACCATAGTAACCTTCACTCTGCTTGAATTTTAATATAAAGCAAAGTCGGCACTATGAAATTAAAATCACCAAATTTAGAACTATATCTGGTGGCATCTTCTCATCAATCCTGCGAATATGCTCCAATTTTTTCTAGGTGATCCTGAGCCACAACAGTATCGGGACTGACACCGGCTGAGATAAACACTTTACGCATCAGGTCCGAATCATTTTGAGCCAATTTATCCTCAGAAAGTAAAATCGCCTGCGGTTTCAATGGAGCCTCTCCAGCCATGACTTTTGCCATCCAGTCTGTGATCGTAAGAAGAAGTTGCGATGAAAATCTCCCCTCCTCACAAATCAGATGCTCGGCGCAAGCATCTAAAACAAAAGTTTTACTATTGGTGCCCAGCTTGTTAAATAAAACCGCGGAACCTTTCGGTGCACTGAGCTTGTCTTTCAACCCTTGAACCATCAGTACCGGTACATCCTCAATTTGAGCGGCAGTGCGCGGACTGGCTTTGATAAAACGCATAAATTTCAACGCTTCACAAATAGAAAATCGCTGCCTGCGCGACTCTGTTTGGGAAAGCTCATCTCTAAGTTTCTGATCCTCGGTGGTCAAATTAATGACAGTATTCACAGCCAGACCATGTCGCCTGGCTCGCAAAAAGGTTAAATCCAAAAATTCATAAAAGGCGATTTTGTTGCGACCTCTCACTTTCCAGGTCGGCACAGAGCAAATTATGCCATCAATATATTGGGGATACAGCGCAGCCACACGCAGGGCGATGGTGCCGCCTGTCGATTCACCCAGCACAAAAACCGGCATATCGGGATTTTTCTGCTTAAGGTGCATTGAAGCCTCTTTCACCTGCTCTACTGTCTGGTCAAAGTCTATTTTTTCCTGCCTGTCGCTTGATTCGGGAGTGACAAAACCTTTTATATCCAGGGCACAGGTCGTAAAACCGTAAGGGGAGATGCGCTCGGCCAGTTTGCGATAAGTCCTTGAGCTTTGCGTAAGTCCGGGAATACACACCAGAGCCGCTTTTACTCCATTCACATGTTGAGCTTGCGCCACAAACGGGAAGCAAAGACTCAAAAGCAGAGAAATTAAGCACCAGATGGCTGTTTTTTTCATTGGCCGACTCGCAGTCTTAGAATACTTACTGATTGCCTAGCCTATTTGCAGCCAAGAGAAGCCTGCAAAAGAGTCTTTGCGACCACAAGTTTCTTAAATTTCAAAGCTACCTCTAGGGAAAGCCCCAGGTAAGGATTCAGGTTTTAGACACTGACATTGCCGCCTGCCGCACTTAGTATTTAAGTAACCCCCGAGTTGCCGTTTTTACACAGGTAGATACTAATGAACCAGCGAGATATTTTATTTCCAGCTCTTGCCACTAATATCATTTTCTTCACCGCACAAATTAGCACTGAAGAAATAGACCAGGCAATATTAAATCTGGATGAATTCGAACGTGTTCACGCCGCCATGGGCAAACACAATGCCGCCTGTGTGCGTCAGAGAATTGCTCTGGCCAAAGCGTATTTGCGAAACGGTGAAAAAGAAAAAGCGCAGTCTTCTTTTTTGAGAGCCCTGGGTACAGCCGATATGTTCCGGCCGTCAATACAAACTAAGCAGATGCTCGAAACTGAATGGCGAATAGCACAGGAGGCTATTGCATGAGAAGAGGTGCACAGCTTGAATATTCTCTGGCGGCTAGTTTTGCCATAAGCGCCTCGCCTCAAGGCACCATGCATGAGCAGATGCTGGCCAACAATGCTCGACATTGCATGCGTCTGGCTGAAGATTTTCTCAAAGAAAACGACAGTGAAAATGCGGATCTGGCTTATCAAAACGCCATGATTTTGTTCGACAAATCTCCTTCTCTTTCGCAAACCAAATGGCAGTTCCAACTGGGATGGGCACATACATTGATGAAAAGCCGAAGCAGTTTTGAAAGTGTTAATCATTCTTGCGGGCTGCAAATCCTGAAAGAACTGGAAGCAGCTCTGGATGCCGCTCCGGTCGAGAATTGCATAAATCAATATCAAAGCTTGCTCAGTCTTTACAGATGGCTGGGTTATTCTAAAACTCATCAAGAACTTGAATCCAAGCTGAGTTTCAGAATGAATATGTGCGGGATGGCTTCCTAGATTCTCAGACTCTCAAATTCTTAGCGGGTGTTGCTGATTTGACCGGCATTGTGCCGAGCTATAGTCTCAGTCGGAGTGACTCCGGCGCAAACAAAAACATCACGAACCAATTTTTTTCTGTCCTTTTCCACCGAACCCGATGAAATTAGAAAACCTTCAGGACGTGTGGGCAAGTCCTTTTCGATAGCCCTTACAATCCATTTTTTCATCGCAAAAAACAATGACTGTGAATACTGTCCTTCCTCGCAAATTAAATGCCCGGCATCGGCATCAATTATAAAAGTTTTCTTCTCTGATGAAATCTTACTAAAAAGTTTTGCACAGCCATTAGGCTCGCTGACTCTGTCTAGAAGACCATGCACAAATAGGACAGGCAAGTCTTTTATCTGAGTGGCGGTTTTGGGACCGTTGTGAATAAAACGCACGAATTTAAAAGCTTCCCAGGGAGAAAACCGTTGCCGACGAGATTCAGCCGCCATAAGCACATCGCGTACTTCTTGTTTTTCGGTGGTTCTTCTAATTACATAATTTGCCGCCAGACCGTGACGTTTAGTTCTTAAAATAAGCACATCCAGTGCTTGAAGAATACCTATCTGAAGCTTGTTTCTGACATGCAATGTAGGGACAGTACAAATTAATCCATCCAGGCATTGCGGATAACGAGCAGCCACTTTTATAGCTATAGCGCCACCTGTCGATTCTCCCAGTAGAAATACAGGCACTCCGGGATTTTTAAGACGCAATGAATGAGCCGTTTCTTTTACCAGAATTACTGTTTTATCAAAATCAACCGGCTCTTGTTTCTTGCCTCTGGCGCAAATTTCGTATCCCGGTACATCCACTGCATAAGTAGTTATACCGAAAGGCGCCATCTCGCAAGCCAATTTATTCAGAGTGATTGGATTTTCAGTGAGTCCAGGAACACACAGCAGTACTGCCTTTTGCTCTTCTGCTTGAGCAAGCCGAACCTGTGCTAATGCCGGAAGAAAACTGCTCCAAACCAAGAGAAATAGTGACAGAAAGACAGTTTTATTCATTTCTCGCCCGCAAAACTATAACTTAAGCTTGGCCCATTTGCTGCAAATGCCAGCCCCAAAGGGGATTATGCCCAATTTTAAGAATACAGTGTTTTAGCTCTTACTGCAACGTTTGAAAGGTTAATCAAAAATGCAAACAATGATTGGACAAACTAGATCTCTCGGCGCGTACTTATAACTTCACCAGAATTTTGTTGAGCAAGTTTCTCACTGGGACTGACTTTGGCGCAAGTAAAATTGCTGCGAATCAAGGTCCAGTCGTCCATCTTAAGAGAATTTGATGAAACCAGACGACCTTCCGGATGTGCAGATATTTCATTGTCCGCTGCCTTTACCACCCAATCTTTTATCGCAACAAACAATGGTTTTGAATATTGCCCTTCCTCACATATAAGATGTCCGGCGTCAGCCGCCACTATGAATGTTTTTCTTTCTGAAGCTATTTTACTAAATAGAATGGCGCAACCATTGGGCTTACTCACTCTGTCTTTAAGACCATGCACAAACAGCACCGGCAAATCCTTCACTTGTGCTGCAGCTTTCGGACTGGCATTTATGAATCTGACGAATTTGGCCGTTTCCATCACCGAAAATCGTTGTCTGCGAGACTCTGTCGCCATAAGCTTTTCGCGCAACTTGGGACAATCGGTGGCTCTTTTAATGACAAGATTCACCGCCGCACCACGAGGTCTCTTTCTAAAAATAGTCAGGTCCAATACCTCAAGACTGCCTATTTTGAGGGTGCTTCTAATCTGCCAGGTAGGCACCGCACAGATTAGTCCGTCGATACAGCCGGGGTAAAGGGCTGCCATCTTCAATGCAATGGCACCACCGGTGGATTCACCTAATAAAATGATCGGCACTCCTGGATTTTTTTGACGCAGAGACTCTGCCGCTTCTTTAACATGCTCGACTGTTTTATCGAAATCTATTTTTTCTTGTTTCTTGCCTGGACCAGAAATTTCATAACCCTGTACGTCGACTGCATGAGTTGTGATTCCACACTTGGCCATGTCGTCAGCTATTTTTTGAAAAGTTTTAGCGTTTTCAGTGAGTCCCGGAACGCACAGCAATATTGCTTTCTGGTCTTTAGCTTGAGCAATTTTCACATGTCCCATCGCCGGGAGAAGCATATTGCAAAAACTGCTAAACAGAACTATTAATGCCAGAAAAACCGATTTTTTCATCATTCGTCCACACCGCTTCTCGTCCACCTCTATACCTTTTCCATAGCCTAAGTGCCGCAAATGGATGCCTGGCAAGAGATTTGCTCCCGTACAGTGAATCTAGCAATCCGATGGATTTTAAACGCTCGACTCACGCTGCTGATTCACTCTTTTGATGCCGTTTCCCATAAACTACTTCTTGTAATTTCGAACCTTTTCAATAATAGATTGCACTTTGTCTTCGTCATACATATTACGACCGGTTCCAAGCTTGTTAAGTTCGCGCACAATCAATCTCAGTTTTTCCGGAGTGTATTTGACTATCCCGTCATGTTCACACACTTCAAATGCGCCATCGCAAGGCACAGCATTTTCGATAAAAATGATCCAAGGAGAATCGTCTTCAATGACTTTTGAAGTTCTAACTGGAGCAAAACTGGACAATTTGGAACCTTTCAAATACTCAAATGGAAGAAAGTACAAACAGCCAGTGACTTTGTCTTTCCACTTGTATCTACAAATCATAATCGACTCAGTCTTGACTGTATTTTTCACTATGTTTGCAGATATCGGGTCCAATGATGCCTCTGCGGGAAGCTCATGATTGAGACTGTCGTAAACAACCGAGTTCCATCCGATAGAACGCGCCCTTACCAGTACTAGACGTTTATATTCAAACTTGGACAAGTATGACTTGAGTTCTTCAATTTGAGTATCGTCAAAGCCAGAGAATGAAGCAATCAAAAAATTCTTTTTCTTTTCTCGACTCAAATAGTCTTCAAGTTTCTTTCTGGTTAAATTTTCATCCTTCCAATTTTTGTGCTTCCAATTCAAGACTGAAATTCTGTCGGGCAATGTCAACGACAGCTCCAGATCACTTTTCTCAAATTCTTTCCAGATCACAAACGCTTCATCTTGGGAGCGGCAATGTCTCTCTTCCAATGCTTTCCAATTACTCTCGGCAGCAAACGCGGACAAACAAATTGCCATAAAAAACAACAGCATTACCAAGCGCAACATAGCTAGATTGCTCCAGACTCGATAAAAGGTATTTACCCGATTTAAGGTGGTAACACAGCAGAATGTCCCCTTGCATTTGCGCTTACTTTCGGTCATACTATTAGTATGACTCTGGAGATAGAGCTATGTCGAAGCAAAAACCCGCAAAAGAAAAAATTACAATCTCAATTGATCCAGAACTTCTCAAAGCGGTAGATCTGTATGTTGAAGCATCCAGAGAGGATGGCACCTCCCGAAGTTATGTTTTCGAGCAAGCGATTTGTCTGTGGAAAACAAAATTACAAGATGATTTCGATGAACAATATTACTCTCAAAACGTCGAAAAACTGAAGGACGAGGGCTGGAAAAAGATTTCTACTGAGGCAGCAAAATATGTCTGGCCCAAATAACCCAAAGAATGGAGAAATATGGTTGGTTAATTTGCCAAATCAACCGAAGGATCCTCATCAACCTCGCACAGCCATTATTGTTTCCACAGACGGCAGAAACAAAATGGCAACGGATGTTATGGTGGTGCCGACCACATCAACAAAAAACTTCAATGCTCACCCTTTAGTCCACATCTTGATACCAAAAGGAGAAGGAGGTCTAGCCAAGGACTCGTTTGCTCGATGTGATCAAGTAACCACATTGGATAAATCCTTTCTATCAAAAGGTCCCTTGGGTCTTCCAATTCACCTCAGATATCGCTGGTCTTTGATAAATGCTATAAGAAGAGCGATTGGTGACACCACTATTTAGATTTGAACAATAGCTTCTAATAAAGTTCGAATTTAACCAGATTGTCGATTCGTCGACTGCTTTCTTCTAAAAATTCGGCAGAGTAACTCTGACTGGTTCTCATTTCTTCCAGATCTTCCTTAAGTACTTTCAGACGCTGGTCCTTTTTATCCTGGAACACCCTTACGAGATCTTTGCTTGCAGCCAATCTGGCATTTTCGTAATCAGCCGATTCAGCGAAGCTTAAGATGGTGTTTACCGAAAGGTTTGCGCCTTTCTCGATAATCAATTTCATCAATGAAGGAGAAATTGGACATGAGTATGAGCGGAAATCTCTGTCACTAAATGTGGCACCATTTTCAAGCAATGTTTTTACGCTAGCAGGTTTTTGTGATGCTAGCGCTACTTCCACCGGCATTCTTTTGCTCCATATCGGTTTATCAAAAGTAACTCCGGCTTTGCGCAACTGAATCAAAAGATCAGAATCCTCCCTTACAATCGCGTATAAAGTAGCTAATCGTGCAAGAAAAGCGTTGGCCGCGATGGTCCTATCTTCCAAAGCACTTTTCCAATCTGGTTTTGCTTTTGCGTAAAACAGTTTTATTTTGTCAGCCAATTCTTTGGTAAGACCTTCTTCGATTTTTGCGTCTACACAGGCAAAAAAATCATGTCCGGCTGAAAACTCTTCCACTGGGTCAAACGGATCATCTCTCAAATGCAGTTGACCAAAGGCTTCGTACAAGTTCTTGCCAAAGAAACAACTTCCATCCTCTGCCATCAAGTCACTACAACCTGGATAGCCCAATTTCATTGCACCAATCCGTCCGTACTTTTCACCAGGTCGAAGGTCTACATAGATTCGATTGCTGTAGTCATATCCACCAATTGGCAGTAAGTCGAGTTTCAGGTCTTCAAATTTTAGCTCACTGTCTTCGCCGTATTCATCTTCATACAGCATCTCTTTCTCGTAATCAATCCAGCCTTGTAAATCGCGGTAAGAATTACTGCCGTTGAAGAATAATTCTGTAAAACCAATACCTTCTTCATATCCTTCCATGGTGCAGATTAATTCATAATCCAAGTTTCCCCCGGCTGTAAATGACCAGAGATCTTTCAGTGCATCCGGAATTTCACTCAAGCACTGTTCAGATATTGCTCGCATTTCGGATTGGGTCATAGGAGGCTGGGCGTTGAAAATGACACGGTCTGCAAAGATGACTATCTTGTGCCGCTTTAATTCTTCTAGTTCTTCGGAAGTAAACTCGACGCGCTTTTCTGAGTTCATGTTTTTGATCTGTGCTCTAATAGCCTTCCTTATACGCCTTAGCCAGACGATCTTCGCCGACCGGCTCTGCGTTCAAAGTCGTAGGCGCAATTTTTTTCATCGAGTTTGCGATTCTGGTCATGATTTCGACATCTTTTTTCTTGCCCCAGCTCGGATAGCCGATACGATAAACATATCCGTTGTCAGCCCACTCCATGCAAAAGTCTTTCAAATCCTGGATATAGGCGAACCTGCCATTTTTCAGTCTGACTTTTTTCCATCTTTTATTTGGTCTGCCTTTGCCTGCACTCAAGAAGAGTGTGGTATCGGCACTGCATGTTCCAAGCCAGAGTTCGTATCCGCTTTTAAATGGACCGCTTCCTACACCTAATGGTCCGGTGCACGATGCAGGCAGCCAGGTAGGAAGCATGACGGGAGTTTTAGAAACTCTAAGTTCTCCTAGAGCCGGACGAATTTGAGCAGGAATCTGAAAGGCTTTAGCGTAAGGTTCGGCGCAATTGGCAGGAGCTACACTGCACTGAATCATTAGTGCAGCAATAAGGAGTTTTGCTATTTTCATTTCTTTCCTCAGGCTAGATTTGCTGTTCGATCAAATTGAGCTGCAAGCAATCTTGCATAGATGCCGTTTTGTTTTTCAAGCTCTTCGTGAGTGCCTTGTTCTGCGATTTTGCCCTGATCAAGCACCAGAATTTTATCGGCGTTGCGAATAGTAGAAAGTCTATGCGCAATAACGATAGTCGTCCGGTTTTTCATCAAATTGTTCAAAGCGGCTTGCACATAAGCTTCCGACTCGTTATCAAGTGAGCTTGTGGCTTCGTCCAATATAAGAATCGGCGCGTCTTTCAAAATAGCTCTGGCGATAGCAACCCTTTGTTGCTGACCGCCTGAGAGTCTGACACCACGTTCACCAATTTCGGTGTTGTAGCCGTCAGGCAGCGCTGAGATAAAGTCGTGGCAGTAAGCAGCTTTTGATGCTTCGATTATTTCTTCTTCCGTGGCGCCGATTTTGCCCAGACGAATGTTTTCTCTCACTGTGGTGTGGAACAAGAAATTGTCCTGAGTCACCATCGAGATTTCCTGGCGCAGAGACTTCATTGTGTATTCAGGCAGACTTTTTCCGTCTATAAAAATGGCACCGTCTGTGAGGTCATAAAATCTTGGCACCAGATTGGCGATGGTTGATTTGCCAGCGCCGGATAATCCAACTAATGCCACCATTGTTCCTGATGGAATATCGATTGTAATGTCGTCTAAAACTCGCTTTTCCTGACCAGGATAAACAAAACCGACTCGCTCAAGTTTTAGATTATGAGAACCTTTCGGCAGATCTACGGCACCGGGTGAGTCGACCATTTCTGGGGCTTTATCTAAGACTTCAAAAATGCGTGTGGCTGCAGCCAGAGCCGGCTGAACAATGCCGTTTACCCGACCCATTGTTTTGAGCGGTGAATACAACAAAATCAAGGCAATAATAAATGATGTCAGAGCGCCTATCGTCATCTGTTGGTTCACTACCTGATAGCCGGCCACATAAATCACAGCCGCAATTCCGGCAGCACCAACTAATGTAAGAATGGGTGACTGAATAGCCTCGGACAAAGTGGCTTTAATCATGTTGCGCAAGAAATCTTTGTTTGTTTTTTCAAATCTAGCGGTTTGATACTCTTGCAAATTAAAAGAAGTAACGACTTTAGATCCTTGTATTGATTCAGACAAAACTGCAGCCAGGTCACCGATTGCTTCCTGAGCGCGTCTTGAGGCTTTGCGTATTTTTGAGCCGAAGAATGCAATAAAAGGAACAATCAAAGTAAAAATGGATAGAGCGATTAAACTTAAAAACCAGCTCTGAAAAAATAATACGACAGTGAGCGATACCAGTGTGATGAACCTGGATATCATTGTTTGAAAAGCTTGCGAGATGGCGTTTTCAATTATATTCACATCATTGATGATGCGACTTACAAGCACACCAGACTTATTGGACAAGATGTACCTTATAGGTTGTTTTTCCAAATGAGCGAATAACTCATTGCGCAGATCGGCGATGGCGCAAGCGCCTACTTTTCTTATGCAATATGTTTCCAAAAATTGGAAAACGCCTTGCACAATAGCGATAGCCATTACTGCAATCGGTATCCAGTAAAGTTTTGATTTGTGGCCTTCGACAAGAATTTTTTGCACACCCTGACCGGCGAGCATTGAGATGACACCATCCATAGCACCACTTGGGATGGCGGCCAATAAGCCGATAGTGAACATCATCGAATATGGTTTTATGTATCCGAGCAGGCGTCCATATAATTTTGCACCCGCCAATAAACCACTGCCAAAGCCGGGACGTGCTTCAGACTTAACCTGAGCCGGAGCAGAAGCTGGAGTCGATTCAGGCTCAGTGATTTTCTTATTAGCCAGTTCTTCTGTTTTCAATTTGAATGTGCGACCTCAAGAAATTTGTTTATTTCAGTTGAGCAGGACTGGACATAGTCTATTTTTTTCTCTCCCTGCTCAAGTTGTGTTCTCAGACTCAAAAGTGTTTCGGAAATTTCGGCTCTCAGTCCCGGCACATCCAGCATGTCTTTTGTGTATCTTACAAATTGCTGGGCGCGGCAATCGAATTGTAAGAACTCGGGAACCAGAAGCCTTCTGGCTAGGATATTGGGCAAGCCTATGTTCTTTATCGTCTTGACTAGGATAGCAATAAAATAGGTCAACCAGTTGCCTCGATAGAAAATTATCATGGGCTTGCCGAACAGGCATACTTCAAGAGTGGTAGTGCCGGACTTGGCCCAGACTATGTCTGAGACGTTCATGGCGTTGAAATTATCCTCATTTTCTATGAGAAAAACTGCTTTACCTATTTGTGATTTTATGACAGGCGAGTCTTCCAGCGCCGTTTGGGCAATTTTGCGCAAGTCCGGTCCTGCCATGGACAAAATGAATTGAATACCGGGTCGTGCTGCCAAAAGCTCTTCCATAGCCTGGATTATTACAGGCATATGATTTTTCACTTCTGCTTTGCGCGAGCCTGCAAAAATGGAGATTAGCTCATTATCAGGATTGTAGCCAATTTTTTTAGACCACTCAGCTTTAGTGGGATAGTCGGCAATATCACCTATTTGTTTTAAAAGCGGGTGTCCGACAAAGGTTGCTTCTATTCCCTGTTTTCCGTAAACAGTTTCTTCGAAAGGAAATATGACAAGCAATTTAGATATATTGCGGGCTAGAGCCCTGGCTCTCCAGGGTCTTGAAGCCCAGACTTGAGGCGAAATGAAATACAAAATAGGCAGGTTGGGGTATTTGCCGCGCAGTTTTTTGGCTAACCGCATATTGAATCCGCCGAAATCTACAAGCAAAACAAGCGACGGCATGTCGGCTTCCACATTTTTGAGAATTTCTTTTTCCATTTCAAAAACACGCGGTAAAAACTTGACAACCTCAACAATCCCGATGGCGTTGAAGTCATTTAAGTTATATAAAAGCTCAGCCCCAGCCGCCTCCAGCATTGGACCGCCCATTCCGCGGACTCTTAAATCCGGATGAGTCTGTTTCAACTCTTTTATGATTGAAGCGGCATGCTTGTCGGCAGACCTGTCTCCAACTGATACTAATATAGATTTGGACATTTTATTACGGCACCCTGCCTGTGTGCAGAGCAACCGAACCGCCGGCAATCGAAATGTGCTTGACATCAACCAGTCCTGCTTCGGTAAAAATTTTGCTTATGCCTTCAGGTTTTGGATATGTGGTTCGAGATTCCGGCAAATAGGTGTAGGCTTTTTTGTCGTTTTGCAGCACTGCGCCTATTAATGGCACTACCATATCAAAATGGATGGAAAAGAGCGGGGCGAAAATCGGACCTTTAGCCTCACCCAGATCCAGATTGAGCACAAGTCCGCCAGGCTTGACTACACGGGTCATTTCGGCGATACCGCGTGATAGGTCAGTAAGATTGCGCAACCCGAAGCTGATTATGGCTCCGTCGAATTTGTCGGCGGCAAAAGGCAAATTCTGGGCGTCACCCTCCACCCAGTTGAGTTTGCAGGCAGGGGAAGACTTATTTCCTCTCTGTCTGGCACAGTCCAGCATATTTGCTGAAAAATCAAGCCCTGTGACCGAATCGGAACTTTGAAGCCGGCTGGCAATGCGCAGCGAAAGGTCGCCTGTTCCACAACAAACATCCAGAAATGATTTGTTCGCAATGCCTTGCTCTGTGGCGTTTTTCAGTAATAATTGAACCGCCTTCTCTTTCCACAGTCGGTGCATGCCAAAACTTATGACGTCATTAGTGAGGTCATATTTGGCTGCTATGCGCTCAAACTGCGCATGAACGTAGGCGTGCTTTTCCTCTTGGGCAGGAAGCGCCATGGCTATTTAACCAGGCCGAAGCCCAAAACTATGCAGGACAGCAAGAAAGCAATGCTGAAGCCCCAGGTGACACGGTCAAGACCGGCTTCGGCGCCGCGTTTGCCCGAAAAGAGGCTGGCGGACCCGCCTATCCCGCCCATACCTTCGCCTTTGGGCGAGTGGACAAGAATGAGGGCGATCATGCCGATGGCAAGGATAGTGGTTACAACAAGTAAGGCAATATAAATAGGGCTCATAAGCTCGAAATTATACCCTATCAAGTTAATCTGGCAGTGTCTAAGTAAAGTGTTTTGTCTTATATAGAAGCTGTGTATATAAGTTCAGACTGAGGCGTTGGAAATAGTTAAGTAAATTATTGAGCGTTGAGCTGAATGAAGATTTTAGTAGCCACGATCGAGCTTGCGCAGTTTGAAGAAATTCAAAACATGCTCGAGGACAGCTTCCAGGAAAATACCACTTACTTTTTTCTGGATCATGCCGCCTCGCCGCGCGATTGCCTGATAAAGCTGCGAAACGACGATTTTGACCTGGTTTTATTGGACTCGTCCATGACCGGAGACGATCCCAGCAAAGCTCTGGGAAAAATTCATGCTGCCGCGCATCGCAGCTCAATCATTGTAATTTCGGACAATGACAGTGAAAGCAATGCTCTCACTTTGATTCGTCTGGGGGCGCAGGATGTAATTCCGGCTGCTTCCATCACCCGCTCCGGTTTGATTCAAACCATCAATCGTGTGTATGAGCGGTCTTTAGCCAATGTGCAGTTGTTGTCACAAGCTAGCGACCTGATTTTAAAAAATACATTTGACGGCATTGTGGTGCTTGATTTGCAAAACAGAATCATGCTCTGGAATCACGCCATGGAGCGCATGTTTAACTGCAAGCATCAAGAAGTGCTGGGCAAGCCTATCTCGGAGATTCTTTCCAATATCGTGGTTTCTTACGAAACTTTTGATACAGATGAAATGAACAGTGAAATTGCAAGAACACTGCAAGGGTATTCTTTTGTCGGGCAGCGCAAAATGCTCATTTACAAAGGACAGACGTATCATTATCAACCCTATTACTCTCCCATGCACAGCCGGTCCAAAAGAGTCGTGGGAACAATGATCATTTTTCGCGACTTGACCGAGAAAGTGAAAAATGCCATGGAAATTTGCGGTTATCGTGACAGCACAAAACAGCTGGCCGACTCGATTAACAAAATGATTTTCATATCCGACGCAGACGGTGCGCGCAAATATTTCAATAAAGCCTGGTACGATTTCACCGGTCATGACAAAAATAATCTGGATCATGAAAACTGGTTTTCACTCATTCATCCTCAAGATAAAAGCAAAGTGCAGGCTACATGGGAACAGGCAATTGCCGATAGAAGCGGATTCAATGCCGATTATCGCATGAAACGAAACGACAACACATACAGAACTATAATGGAATCGGGCACACCTCTTTTAGGTGATGAAGGGGAGTTTCTCGGTCATCTTGGTTTTTGCACCGACATTGGTGAATCCGGGGTGACAAATTACAGACAAGACCCTGTTACCAAACAAAAAATCAGTTCACCCAAACTTGTGTTTGAAACCATTTCAAGAACCTCTTCCCGCACTGAAGAATCAGTTTCCACCATGGACAACTCACCCATCGGAGTCTGGAAACTGGATACGGATTTTCTCATAACCAAAGCACCTCCTGTAGTGGCGGAACAACTGGGAATGAAGCCGGATGAACTTGTAGGTAAACCTTTTTACAATGTAGTTCCGGCTGTGAGCAAAGAATTTTTGCAAAAGGTTGTGGCTAAACAAGAGACATTGCAAATAAACGGTCAAAAAATCGAGTATGGAGAACATAAAGACGGAAATGGACGCAAGCATATTTTCTGGGATCTGGCTGCCTGGCCTTTGAAAGACAGATATAAGCAAGTTATAGGCGTTTGCATTTCCACGATGGAAGTGGAAGAGAAAAACGTCAACGACAAACAAAAAGAAGATTTTCTGGCCACTCTTGTGCATGACTTGAAAACACCGCTCATTGGAGCGGACAAAACACTTGAGCTTTTGATGGACGGAACGATAGGTGACATAGACAAATCTCAATCCGAAGTATTAACTATGCTCAGACGAAGCAACCAGGGCATTTTGCGCATGGTGCAAAATTTGATTGAAGGAAATAGATATGATTTTTCCAAACCGGATCTGGCACTGGAGTCGGCTTTTGCTTTTGATATTGCCGCCGACTGTGTGGAGGAATTGTCTGTTCTTGCCACGCAAAGAAATATAGAGCTGACTGTCGAGCTGCCCCGCAATCACGGCAGTGTGACAGCTGATGTTTTCGCTATTCGCCGAGTAAGTTTAACCTTAATC
>CAZEQP010000013.1:0-15263 GCA_964514345.1 uncultured Candidatus Obscuribacterales bacterium | reverse complement strand
ATTGAAAGTTCATGCCAAAAACGGCTTTGGTGAACCGGTCTGGAAGTAGAGTTAACAGAGCGGATCACTAATAAGACTGCCGGATCCCTGAAAATTGGAACCAACACCGGTTCCATTCACGAATTCAAACACGAACCGGTAAAAGCATAGATTTTTTCAACAAGGCAAGATTTAAATAACAGAGGATTTAAAAATGGCTACAGTAATCGAACTCCCAGTCGAAACCTTCAAAGGTCCGGTCGATCCTGATTGGTGCCCAGGTTGCGGCGACTTTGGTGTTCTCAAATCAATCCAGGAAGCAGCAGCCAAAAACGGCATCAAGCCTGAAAACCTGATGGTAGTCTCCGGTATCGGATGCTCCTCCAACCTGCCGGGATTCATCAATTCTTACGGCGTGCACAGCTTGCACGGTCGCTCTGTACCGGTCGCGACCGGTGTTCATCTTGCCAATACCGACATGAAAGTAGTCATCGTCGGTGGTGACGGTGACGGTTACGGTATCGGTGTCGGACACTTAATCCACGCTATGCGCCGCAACCTTGATGTCACATATGTGGTCATGGACAACCAGATATATGGTCTTACAACCGGTCAAGCTTCCCCGACATCCGGTGTCGGTCACAAAACCAAATCCACTCCACAAGGAAATATCGAAAACCCGATTAATCCTCTGGCTCTGGCAATGATAGCTGGAGCAACTTTTGTTGCCCGCGGTTTTTCCGGCGAACAGAAACATCTGGCTGACACCATTGCAGCAGCCATGATGCACAAAGGCTTCTCGCTGGTAGACACATTCAGCCCCTGCGTTACATACAACAAAATAAACACTTACCCCTGGTTCAAAGAGCGTGTATACAAGCTGGAAGACCAGGGCTGGGATCCCACCGAAAATCTCTACAAGTCGATCGAAAAATCATACGAGTGGGATGAAAAAATTCCGCTGGGAGTGATCTACAAACACGAAATGCCCACGTATGAAGATGGCGAACTTGCTCTAAAAAAAGGAGCCCTGGTCAAACAACCGCTCGGTATCGACAAAAATACCTTCAAGAGTCTTGTCGACGAATTGATTTAGTTCATCAAAGTTTTCCAGAATTTAGAAAAGGATTGCACTGTATTTAGTGCAATCCTCTTCTAATATTCGCTTTTCTCTAAAAGCCTTGTCTTATCAATTCACTAAGCAGTAGCCCATGAAGCCAGCCAGGTACATATTCCAGGTAATCACGTAATCTGCTTTTTTCTTGTTGAGACATGGGGTCAATTAACTCATGAACCATCTGAGCATCTACTGTCCTTTTTCCTGTCATCCATAATGCAAGAAGAATTTTTCCGGTACTGGATTGTGACAGAGTGTACTTTCTGCCACAAACTCGTTTCAAAATGATTTTCTTTCCTTGGCATATGAATGTGCTCGAGTTTCCATCCGTATAATAGGTTTCTTCCAAAGCATTGCAATTGGCAGAAAGTCCTCCATCTGAAACTACACCACGTTTAGCATCACTCACTTTGGTCAAAACTACGTCAAGATTGCTTGGAATGCATTGCGGAATGAATCGAGAAAGGCAAAACACTCCGTAAGACAATCGCCTTATTTTGCCTTCTTTTACCAACTGAGATAAAGCCAAATCAATTCGTTTTCTTTCGCCGTACTTAAGCATTTGTTTGGTCGTGAATATTTCTCCGGGAACTAAATTTGCTATATGGTGTTTTATTGTTGCAAGCGTCTCCATAAGTCACCTCCATTTGCAGTGTCCTACTTTTAAAGACGATAAAAACTGCCAGCGAGTTCAATTATTCAATGACAAACTGAGTAGCCCTTGCCGCTCAGTAATTTGCCTTTCGATATCCCTAGATCTTCGGCTGAAGATCTAGGGATATCAACTCCTGGTGTTTAATGAGAAATCTAAGTGAGGTAATTTTGTCTCGCTAGAATATACCGAAAAATTCTAGTGTTCGGTCTAAATGATAGCTAGGCTATATTCCAAGTTCCAATCTCACAGTTATCTCTAGAACTTCAGCCGAAGATCTAGGGAGGAGTCAATAAGTTGAATAAGACCCTGGCTTAACCGTGGTTTTTGCCTTGTTTGGCGGCTCTGGTATCCCCCACTTCCACTTCATCACTCTGAAACTTTGTTTTTGCAGTTTCAGGAATTACCGGATAAACGGTGTCTGGAGTAATCTGAACAGTGATATCATATCTGGTTCCAGGAGTCGGGTTCATCACCACAGCAAAAGTATCTAACAGTGGGAATTTTTTCTTGAACGTTTCCAGATAGTGCTTGTCTGCTCTATAGCTGTTCAAAGAAATTTGTTCGTGGTGACATTCGGATAGTTTACATCGAACTTTAGATCGCACATTATATCCTGCCACTTCAAAAGCCTTTTCATAATTGCGGGCAGCTTCTTCGCTACCTTGCGGATATCTCAAGACTAAAGAAAACGGACGTTCATCGCCATAACTTGCAGCCATTTCGTTTTGCAAAACATCATTACTATAGTTAAACGAACTGGGTTCGGCAGTTTCCTGCTCCCACTCATTGCGGACATGAGATTTGGGGGGGTAGACAGCTCGGGCAATAGTTTCGCTGCATGCAGGCGCGCCGGCAAGTCGTTGTACAACCAGTGATGCCAGTTGCGGATCAGGAATCCAGTAACTGCCTCCGTTTATCATTCTCGGTTCACCTGGAATCATGGCGCTTTCAATATTCTTAGAATCTAAGTCTTTGGCGAACAGAGCCACTGCAGCCATTTCTTTTACCGACATGTCCGTAACGATATAATCTTTGGCAAATCGCATCAGTTCAGGTAATTTCAAAACTATTGAAGGCTCTTTGAATTTTTGAGCGGACTGGCGCAAAAACCATTGTTGGCGCTCGATACGACCAATATCACCTTTTTGATCGTGCCTGAAACGAACGTATCCTTCCACCTGAGCCGGATCCAGAGTTTGTTCGCCTTCTTGCAAATCAATATTCAATTTTTGACTGCGGTCACGATATTTCATTTTCTTTTCTACATTGACCTTGATTGGTCCGATGGCTTCAAATACGTCTTTCAATCCATCAGTGTCAATAACAATGTAATGATCGATAGGCACTCCGAAATCTTCCTTCACTGTTTCAACAGCTAGTTCCGGACCGCCAAGAGCATGAGCGGAATTGATTTTTTCAGGACCTCTCCTCACACGTCCGGGTATTGTCACCCGACTGTCACGCGGAATTGAAATGAGTCCAACTGAATGATCTTCAGGGTCCAGACTGGCGATGACCATAGTATCTGAGCGGGTATTCACCCAGCGGTCACTGCCTTTTCCGTTCGAGTCGACCCCCATCAACAATATATTTGTGCGCTGACTAATCTCAGGGACAAAGTCTATACCGATAGATTTCAAAAATTCTTGTTGAGGACTATTTTTTTTGGTGACGATTGCCCCGGCGCGATTTTTAATTGTTGAGATTATCGGTTTAGCTGGCATTGTTTTAGACAGAGTTAAGCCGATTCCCACACCGATACCTGCAGCTAACAAAGCCTGCCACCAGGTGGTTGTTCCGAAAGATTTTGGTGTGTTTTGAACTGGGTTGTTGCTGTCTTGCATTGACAGATTTTTCCTCAGCGAACTTATTTCGTGCCCGTTTTTCGGCAATTTATTTGTGCCTCACACTTTCTTATGCCTTATCTTAGCTTGGTCTAGTTAAGCGGTAGAAAGATTTATTAGACTTTTCAAGTAGTTTTTACAGCAATCTTGCAATGTGAAAAGTTACCATACAATAATGAAGTCCCATAGAGTTTAGTAGGAATTCATGACATCTAAAGGGCCTAGCGGATTTATCGATTTAAACGGGCAACTGTTAGTGGTTGACTTTGGAAAGATTTTTCTTGACGGCTCTATTGTCGGCCTGATTTTTGATGACGGATATTTACAGCACACTTCCGGTCCTTTCGGCACAAACAGAAATTTGCGCCCAATTGATGCAATAGCCGGTTGCGTTTTTAGAGGAATCGACTCTGGAGGTCTTGAGTTGATATTGCCTCAGACCGGAGAGCCCAACAAATTGGTCGGTCCGACTGGAAATCTCAAGTATAACGGCGTCCCTTATCATGTGATAAATGGCAGAATAGCTGCTCCCGACCACGGATTTGTAGGTGAGATGGACGATGAGGGAAAAATTCATGTGCGTGATTATGTGCAAAAGCTGGCTAAACGCGAACTGGATGAGCACTCTTGTCTTAATTTCAGCTTTGAAGGCAAAAAATCAAATACCGAACCTTTAACTCTGGAGTGGACCAGGAAGCTTTCTAAGCGAGACAGACCGTATTCAGAAGATGAAACTATCCGCTATTTCATGGATTACGACCAGTTGAAAGGGCAAGAAAAGAAATATCTTTTCGAAAACATGAAAATATGGGCGAATTCAGGCATTCTGCAAATCGTCAGACGACATGAGGGAAATTGCGCCCTGGGCAATGTTCGCCATGGAGCCGCCGGTCAGACTGGAGTGAGAACCGGAAATGTCACTCTGGACCGTGATGAAATGGGCAGGGACATTGAACTTTACTACAAACATGGTCCATTTGCCGTGGTTTACACCCGCTATCAACCGTATCTGGAAGTGCGTATAAATCTGGTCGTTGCCCATGAATTTGGACATCAGCTGGAATTCATTCTTTCTAAAGCCGCTCAAGACGAAATCACTGAAATCTTTTATAAAAAGCTCGATCATTGCGATAAAGTGCACCCCTTACCCGATGAATACCCCGGCGCTTCCGAATTGTTGCGCCAAAACGAAGTAAGCCAGCGGGTTTTCATTTCCGGATACGCCAGATTTAGCTCACATGAGTATTTTGCTGAAAGTGTGGCTGCTTTTTCGATCGAAGAAAGTCGCCGCTATTTACAACAGCATGACCCTAGACTTTACAACATCATCGATAGTCTTTTTCGTGAGCCGGAAAAAGTTATAAGGCCAGTACTCAGGGACCAATTGCACGCTTTACAAGCCAGCTTGCGTTTGGGTGGTGAGTTTTGCAGTGGGGTTTAATTAAACTGTTTTATCTTACCGCTCACCCTAATTTGTCCTTCTTAATTAGTCAAAGATACGTTTTTAGAAAAAGAGCAAAATTCTCTTCTTGTAAACACTGTGGTTGTTCTATAATTAGTATTTACAAGGGTCAATACCAGTACTTAAAATTCTGAAGGTCTTTAAATGCCCAACCCATTAGCCAGACTTTTTAACTTCACGACTTCGGATGTTCCGCGCCCGCGTTGGAATGTTCTTGACTTGATTACGTTCATGAATCATGGTCATGTGCCAACACTGATCACATGTGATATCGACCTTACGTGGGCCGAAGATCTGCGCTCTCAACTTAAGGGAATTGGTCAAAGAGTTACTATTACAGCTCTTCTTTTAAAGGCCATTGCAATCGCTCAAAGAGATCATCCAGACACTCGCACTGGATGGACTCCTGGTGGTCGTCTGGTCACTTTTAGAGACATTGTCGCCGGATTCACAGTGGAACGATTTATAGGATCCCAGCCGGCTGTGTTTTTTGGAGCAATTAATAATCCCGATACAAAACCGGTCAGCCAGATTGCCGAAGAGTTAAAAGATTACGCAGAGGCTGACATGAAGGATGTTGAACATCTTGACGTGCAAAATCGCTTCAACAACATGCCATGGCTTTTCCGCAAATTCATTGCCTGGGCCGGAAGAGAGTATCCCTGGGTGCGTCTCAAATATATGGGCGCCACTTTTGGACTTTCCACCCTTGGCAAATTCGGCGTTAAATGCCTGGTTCCGCCTTGTGTGACGACTTCCACTTTCGGAGTTGGTGAAGTGGAAGAACGACCAGTCGTCAAAAATGGGCAGGTGGTCATTAGAAAGATGGTGACACTGGCTTTGAATTTCGATCACAGAGTGATAGACGGCGCACCGGCCGCACGTTTCATGCAAGATGTGAGACGCTTGATGGAAGGCGGCCTGGAAAGTTATTTACAAGCCGAAATAGCCATGCTTTCTGAGAAGAAAATGACCATGGACTCTGCGTTTCTGCCCAGTTAACGACTCAGCCCTCTAATTTGTGCGTAATCCGATATCGGAATAAGCGCAAAAATCAGGACCAAATCCACTGCATACGTGCCGGGACGAACCATCCTTGCTTGGAGAGAACCTCATCCAGACTCATGTTGTCTGTTTTGCACAATGACAGTGCTTTGACAGCCTGATCTGCAGAAAGAAAACCCTGCCTAAATAAAGAATACGTTCTTAATGCCAGATACAGAAAAGCTTCGCTGATTATCCCTGCAGTCAAGACTTTCTTGCCTACACGGATGGAGCTAGTTTCCTCTTCAGACACTAAATTGTTGATTGTGTCTCTGTCTAAAAATCCAGCTTCTACAAGCAAGTCTTGCGGTGATATGTGTTTTTGAGGTGCTTGAGGAGGTGGTTTAAGCTCGGCTATTGCCTGATAAACAACCACTCCTTTGTCTCGGACGGCTTTCAATGCCTCTGCAGCCTGGAAAGCCTTCAAAGTGCCGCTTGCCACCATATCCTGAAGAATGATGGCCGCCTCCAGAAGTTCAGATGTAACCAGTCCTTGCTCCAGTAGAATCTGTCCGAACTGCTTTTCTTTCACAAGTTCAATTTCAAGACACTCAAGCATGTCTGATTCAGACACAAAGCCAGCCATAGCGACAAGTTCGCCTATACGCACAGTCATGCCTTCTTTTTCTACATACAAGCCCAGCTCAAACAGTGCTTGTTCGATACTGACACGTCTGTTGCCGACAGTGGAAATGGCTTCCTTAGCCTGATCCTTTTCAATTTTTCCGTCGCGAACCATTAGCAAAGCGTTCAAAACCGCAGTCATCATCCAGCTTGACACATCCCGGTTTAAAACAAGAATTCTGCCGGTTTGCATTCCTGAGTCCTGGGCCTGAGAAACAGCTCGTCCGATCTGCTCCATGGTAATCATATTGGAAGCTAGAAGCAGCTCGGTAACAGGAGTCGTGATGGTTTGTACACGACCAGTTTTCTTGTGAACTTGACCCAAAACGCCTATTGCGTCTTTCAGTTTCATATTATGCTGACGAGCCAATCGCAGGGCTCTGACAGCCAGGTCAAGCGAAACTGTACCGTTGGTGACAAGTTCATTGGCTTCCTGCACCAGACCTAAAAGAAAACCAGACATCATGTCAAGCATTACTAAAGAACGTTCCAGGGGTACGTTCAAATTCTTTGACGTTTTCTTGGCTTCTTCCAATTGTTGCGGAGAGATGATCCCCGTGCTCAAAACCAAAGTGCCGAAGGTATCTGTACTTGAGGCTTGCTTTTCTAGCATAGTTTCCTGTTCAAAATCCGGATTCGTAAGTGGCTCTCAATTCACTTAAATTTAGTGTACCAACTATGACGACCTATATAACATGTAAGTTTTAACAGTTAAATTGTCAGGAAACTGGTATTTCCTGTCAGCAGAACAACGCCGGTCTTAACTGGTAAAATCTAGCTTCGGCAATTTAAGACTGAAACAAGAGACTGGTACATGCCCCCAATTTCGGCTCGAAACAATCAAGATGATTTTCATCAGTATGGCTATTACAGGCATGCCACCATCTGGAAGGACAAGCTTTTTTTCGTTTGTGAAGACGATATTTGGGAATGCAGTATAAAAGGCGGTCTTGCTCGAAGATTTACAGCCGGACAGGCTGAATTTTCTTTTCCACGTGTGTCCAGCGACGGTAAAAATCTGGCTTTCATTGGAAAAGAAGAAGGACATCCGGAGGTTTATGTAACCACTATATCGGGAGGCATACCCACTCGCCTGACCTATTTGCATTCAGACGCGATCACATTGACTGGTTGGTCACAAGACAGCAAGCGAGTTTTGTTTACTTCAGACGCCAGAACTCCATTTTACAGATCGTCTGATGCTTACTCTGTGTCAAAGGATGGAGGCACTCCCGAGTGTTTTAACTGGGGACATGTGTGCACATTCGACATGGCCACGTTGCCCAATCGAAAAAAAGTCACTGTGCTTGGCCGAAACAACATTGACCCGGCACGATGGAAAAGATATAAGGGTGGCACAAAAGGCGAGCTCTGGATTGATTCCGCCGGACAGGGAAAATTCAGCAAGCTGGTAAATCTTGACGGAAACTCTGTGTGGCCAATGGTTATAGGCAGCCGGGTTTATTTTCTTTCGGATCATGAAACTATAGGCAATATTTATTCCTGCCGTTTTGACGGCAGCGATTTGCGCATGGAAACTCACCAGACTGAATATTATGTTCGCTTTCCCTCTACCGACGGTCGCAAGATTGTTTATACCGCCGGCGGTGACATATTTCTTTTTGATTCCGCACGAAGAACCGAAACAAAAATCAATGTGGTGGCGCCTTCCAGCACGCATCAAATCAAACGCAAAGTGGTGGAGTCGATTGAATATCTGGAACATTTTTCTCCACATCCCGACGGTCATTCAGTAGGATTAATTGCCAGAGGTCAGCCTATTGTAATGGGCAACTGGGAAGGACCGGTTAACCAATACGGCGACGGCAGCCGCGTCAGATATAGAAATCTGGAGTGGCTCCCGGAGGGAAATCAGTTCGTAGTCATAAATGATCGCGACGGATACGAAAAGCTGGAATTGCACGATTCGAACAAAGAAAAGGCTCCTGTAGTTTTAACCGAACGCGGCATCGGCAGAACTCTTTCGCTGAAAGTGTCTCCATGCGGAAAAATGGTGGCAATGTCCAATCATCGACATGAGCTTTTGCTGGTCAATATAAATAAAGAAGAAGGCCAAGAATCGAAGAAGAAGACGACCAGAGCAACCAGAAATTCCAAAACAGCTATCCTTAAGACCACATTCAAAGTCCTGGACAAAAGTCCGGCTGACCGCATTGACGACTTCAACTGGTCACCTGACTCACAGTGGATCACTTACAGTTTTGCCACTCACCCAGGTCTTTGCATAATAAGAGTAGTAAACGCCGCGACAGGCGAAATACATGACATAACCGACCCGGTAAGATTTGACGCCAGACCCTGTTTTGACCCGGACGGAAAATACATTTACTTTTTAGGCGCTCGCAACTTTTATCCTGTGGCTGACTCGATGTCTTTTGCCTACGGCTTTCCTCGCGTCATGAGACCATTTCTGGTCACGTTGAAAAAAGACATTCCGTCGCCTTTCCTGCCCAAGCAAAAACCGTTCATCCGTAAAGGAAGCAAAGCTGTTCAACAAGAAAACGCACCCGCGCCAGAATCTAAACAAGCGGCCAAAATAGCAAAACTAAAAGACGCTGTATCCAAATTGCCTGAGCGTCCGAGCTCTCAAAGGCGAGGCGCAAGCGCCAGCAAAGCGAATATGCAGAAAATGTATAAAGATGCACTGAAAGAAGCCTATGAAATGGTTTTGAAAGAACTGGAAAAAAATGGAGCGCAGACAAAAAACTCAGGAAAATCCGCACCAAAGCCGGTATCATCCGAAGCACCACAGCAAGCTAATTCTTCAAGCAAAGTGGATATAGATTTTGACGGAATAAGCTCTCGCATTCTGGCATTTCCTGTAGCCGAGGGTAAATACGGCCAAATTATCGGCGTAAAAAATCGAGCCTTATTCACTTTATATCCGGTCAAAGGTATAAAACCTGATCACAGCTGGTATGACGATGAGCAAAATTTAGCCGTACTTATGGGCTACGATTTTGAAGAACGCAAGCTGGCAGACATATACGGCGACGTGGGATATATGAGTCTGGCTTTCGATGGACAGACAATTTATTACAAGTCTCGCCGCGGACGAATTCGGGCATTCGATGGTCTGGAAAAAATGCCGGCTGAAGGTAGAGCGGCTACCTATCCGCAAGGATCTGGCAAGGACTCAGGATTTCTGGATCTTTCCAGAGCGCAAGTAATTGTAAATCCCAGAGATGAATGGGCTCAAATGTATGATGAGGCCTGGAGATTGCAAAAAGAGCAATTCTGGGTGGAAGATATGTCGCGGGTCAACTGGGACCAGGCAGGCAAACGTTATCAAAAACTG
Source organism: uncultured Candidatus Obscuribacterales bacterium (assembly GCA_964514345.1). GTDB lineage: Bacteria > Cyanobacteriota > Vampirovibrionia > Obscuribacterales > Obscuribacteraceae > Aved-18. The sequence continues at coordinate 5,219 of CAZEQP010000013.1, read as the reverse complement.
CTTCCCCGAGTGCGCACACGTTCTGAAGTTTCGGATCTGATCTGGGAATTGCACGGCGAGCTGGGCACTTCACACGCATACGAAATGGGTGGAGACTACCGCTGGGCACCTTATTATAGACAGGGATTCCTGGGCTGCAATTATTCATGGAGCGCCCAGAAAAATGCTTTTGTAGTGGATGAAATTTTGCAAGGGGACAGCTGGGAACTTGAAGCTGCCTCGCCTTTGAGCCAGACAGGAATCTCCATTGAAGAAGGGGATCTCATTTTGGAAATCAACGGTATTCCGGTGAGCCAGAATACTCCGATTGAAGAATTGCTCTTTAATCATGGCGGCAAAGAAGTCACCATCGGAATTATGCGCAAAGGAAAAAAACGCGAAAAGATTGTAATCAAGCCTTTGCGCAATGAACGCACTTTGCGATACAGAGACTGGGTGCAAAAAAATAGTAAATATGTGCACGAAAAAACCGGCGGTCAAGTAGGCTACGTGCACATACCCGATATGGGACCGTACGGATTTGCCGAATTCCACCGCTATTACATGGCAGAGGTCAATCGTCAGGGTTTGATCATAGACGTGAGATATAACCGCGGCGGTCATGTTTCCGCGTTACTTTTGGAAAAATTGAACCGCAAAATAGTCGGATATGACGTCAACCGCTGGGGTCCTCCTCAGCCCTATCCGCCTGAATCGGTGGCAGGTCCTATGGTGGCACTCACAAATGAATTCGCTGGTTCGGACGGAGACATATTCAGCCACTGTTTCAAACTCTACAAACTCGGTCCACTAATCGGAAAACGCACCTGGGGTGGTGTCATCGGCATTTATCCCAGACACAGACTGGTCGACCGCACTATAACCACTCAGCCCGAATTCAGCTTCTGGTTTCAGGATGTGGGCTGGAAAGTGGAAAATTACGGAGTGGATCCCGACATCGAAATAGACATCACACCTCAGGATCATCATGCCGGAAACGATCCTCAGCTTGACACTGCCATCAATATGGTCATAAAACAACTCAAATTGAGACCGCCTGTTCTGCCTGAATTTTCAGACAAACCTGACTTGTCTTATTCAAAACAAAAAGGCAAAAAACAAACCTCGCAAAGACAGGTGATTAAACGCCCTCAAGCAAAGAAAGGCCGCTCGCGCTAAGCCTTGATTCAACCTTTGACAAAGCTTTTAATTGTTTCGACCACATATTGGATTTTTGTATCATCCAGCCCGGGATAAACACCCAGTACGATTGAGTCATTCATCACTTTGTCTGTATTTTCTAGATTGCCGACGACTCTAAACTGTTTATCCTGATAAGCCGGCTGCCGAATCAAGTTTCCGCCGAACACATGTCGTGTGGCAATACGTTTGCTTTCAAGAAAATTAGCAAAATCACGCCGACTGAGCTTTCCATCTCTGACAGTCAAAACAAATGCAAACCAGGATGGATCGCTGTGCTTGGTCGCTTCAGGCAAAATGAAATAGTCTTCCAAATCGCAAAGACCATCTCGCATCAATTTCCAGTTGCGCTTGCGGGCTTCTATAAATGACGGCAATTTATCCAGTTGAGCCAATCCCACTGCCGCTTGCATGTCTGTAAGTTTTAAGTTGTAACCGATATGCGAATAAATATATTTGTGATCATAACCTTCAGGCAATGTGCCAAGCTGCCATTCAAAGCGCTTACCGCAAGTGTTTGCCACACCTGGAGCGCAATAACAATCTCGCCCCCAGTCGCGGAAAGATTCCACGATTATTTTCATAGCTGGTGAATCAGCGCTTACACAGCCGCCTTCGCCCATAGTTATATGATGAGCCGGATAAAAACTGTAAGTGCTTAAATCACCGAAAGTACCGGTGAGTTTATCTTTATATCTGCTGCCCAGAGCATCGCAATTGTCTTCAATCAAAAACAAATTGTGTTTCTTGACTAACGCGCAGATTGCCTCCAGATCAAAAGGATTTCCCAGTGTATGAGCCAGAAATATGGCTTTTGTTTTTGATGAAATCGCTGCCTCTACCTGCTCGACATCAGCATTGTAGGTGGCTAAATCAACATCCACAAAAACCGGGGTAAGTTGATTTTGAAATATAGGATTTACTGTGGTGGGAAACCCACAGGCAACAGTAATGACTTCATCTCCCGGCTTAAGTTGACGCTCCTTCAATCTGGGTGAGGTCAAAGCACTGCAGGCAAGCAAATTAGCTGAAGAGCCTGAATTTGTAAGCAAGGCATATCGTCTGCCCAGATAGGCGGCAAATTTGGTTTCGAATTCTTGAGCATAACGCCCTGTGGTCAACCAGAAATCAAGTGATGCATCCACTAGATTTACCAGCTCGGATTCATCAAATACACGTCCGGCATACTCAAGATGGGTGCTGCCAGGCACAAAGTCTTTACCTGGCCACTCTTGTTTATAAAAGTCTTTGACCAGAGCTAAAATTTCTTCTCTAAGTTTTGAAGAACTCATCACTATAATTATATCGATTAAGCCCAATTCAAACAGGACAAAGATGAAGGTAGCAATTTTAGCCGGTGGTCTGGGCACCAGATTGCAAGAGGAAACACAAGTTAAGCCGAAGCCAATGGTGGAGATAGGCGGACGTCCTATCCTCTGGCATATCATGAAGATATACAGCCACTATGGATTCAAAGAGTTTGTCATTGCCCTTGGATACCGGGGCGGAATAATCAAGGATTATTTCCTCAATTACAGAACCAGAGACTCTAATCTTGTAGTAGATCTCAAATCGGGTCATACCACAGTCACAAGCGCGCATGATGTGGAAGACTGGAAAGTGCATTTGATTGACACCGGTGTTGATACCATGACCGGAGGCAGACTGAAAAGAGTAGCTGAATATCTGGGCGACGAGCCTTTTATGGCCACCTACGGCGACGGGATTGCCGACATCAATTTGAAAGAAGTCCTGGCACTACACCAGAAAGAAAATCGTACAGCAACAGTGTCCGCCGTGCGCCCTCCGGCACGTTTTGGTCAAATCAGACTGGACAACACTAGAGTAGTGGGCTTCGCTGAAAAACCGCAAGCAGACAGCGGTTGGATCAACGGCGGTTTTTTTGTCCTGAACTCAGAAATTAAAAAATATATCAAAGACGATGACACTATTTTTGAAAGAGAACCACTTGAATCTCTGGCTCAAGAAGGAAAATTGTCGTCTTACCAGCACAACGGTTTCTGGCAATGTATGGACACCGTTCGCGACGTAGAATTATTGCAAAGCCTCTGGGCATCGGGCAAAGCACCATGGAGAATCTGGAAATGATAAGCACAGCTCAAACAAATCACATCCATGATGTAATTATCACTCCGCTCAAACAAATTTGCGACGAACGCGGCAAAGTAATGCACATGATGCGCGCCGACGACAAACATTTTAAAAAATTCGGCGAGATTTATTTTTCCTGTGTCAATCCAGGTGCGGTTAAAGCCTGGCATATACACGAAAAAATGACTCTCAATTATGCTTGCGTGTCAGGCATGATAAAACTGGTTCTTTACGATGATCGCAAAAACTCTCCCACAAATGGAGTGTTACAAGAAATCTTCATCGGTGATTCCAACTATCAATTAGTGACAGTTCCAGCCAATATCTGGAATGGCTTCAAAGGCATAGACACGGCTCCATCAATCGTAGCCAACTGTGCCACCATCGCTCACGACCCATACGAAATAAGAAGACTCGACCCCTTCAATAACGACATTCCATACGACTGGGCTATAAAGCATGGCTAAATTGCTTGTAGTGGGCGCCTCCGGACAGATAGGCGGTGCCCTGCTGAATGAAGCAACCAAAAGTGAACATAAAATACTGGGGACTCGCTTCAAACAAAATTTCGACGAACCAAATTTTGTGTCACTAGACTTAAGTAATGCCCACAATATTAAAGAAGTCTTTGACTCGTTCAAACCGGATGTAGTTTACGCCTGCGCCGCTCTAGCTAACGTCGACTATTGCGAAACTCACCCGGACGAAAGTTTCGCAACCAATTATGACAGTGTAAAAAAACTGGTCGATATTTCAAACTTGAATAATTCGCGCTTTATTTTTCTTTCCACCGATTATATTTTCAACGGACAGGAAGGACCCTACCCTGAAGAAGCAGACCCTGATCCCATCAATGTTTACGGCAAACATAAACTAATGGCAGAAGAATATATTTCGGAACACGCCAGAAACTCCTTAATTGTGCGGACCACAATTACTTTTGGAAATGAACGTCAGGGCAAAAACTTTTTTCTGGTGCTCAAATCAAAACTTTCATCCGGACAAGAAATGAAAGTGCCGACGGATCAATTCGGCTCTCCCTCTTACAATAAGTCCATCGCCAGAGCCTTGCTTGAATTGGGTCCGCACGACCTGCAAGGAGTTTTAAACATATCGTCTGATTCTTTTATGAGTCGACATGATTTTGCGCTATTAATAGCCCAGGTTTTTGAACTGGATGACAAACTAATAATTCCTGTAACCACTCCTGAGTTAAATCAAGCTGCAGTTCGTCCGATGAAAGCCGGCTTGCTCATTAATAAAGCAAAATCAATTTTGAAAACTGAACTTATGAGCGCGCATGAAGCGCTAACTGATTTACGCAATAACTAAGTCATTTATTTTCCGGTATCTTAGAATTAATCCAGACCATCCAGTTGGAGTCTATTTTAACTCCTCCACTGTGCCGGTCTTCTTCGTCAGAGGTGACGTCATCGGTTGTTTTGAACGTTTCAAAATTAATCTCATTCCAGAAACTAACACCTTTTTCTTTGTAATATTTGGCATCATCAACGTCCTTACCGGGTTCAAGACTCTTGCTATACATCGTGAATCCAACGCCGCCTTTTTGATTGTCACCAAGTGAAAATGCCTCCACTACTTTGCAGGCTTTCATCAAGTCTCTGTATTTGTCATATCTAGCTTTGGAGAGCATAAACATATTTTCTTTCACTTTTGGATCCAATCTTTCAGATCCAATATATGGATAAATAGCCAATCTTCCATCGACATCATAAGCAGTAAGTGGTCTAAGATTGGACAATTTGTCTTCAACAAACATCGATTTGAATAACTCAAAATCTGATTTGTGAGATTGAAATGCCTTTTTGATATCTTCGTCGCTTGGATATTTTACAAAATACTCCTTATCTACAAATTCTTCGGCATCCTCACAAAACTTGTTTGAAGCTGAGACCCACTCTTCAAAT
>CAZEQP010000012.1:6729-15365 GCA_964514345.1 uncultured Candidatus Obscuribacterales bacterium | reverse complement strand
GAGGAATTGCTAGACAGCAACTACTAACAAACAAGAACGCTAATATTCAAACCATACAGTTCAGTCTTGGCTAATGTGTGTGAAAGTTCATGATATAAGCTAGCGCGAACTTGTGCTAACCCGCTTGTCAAGCGTATTTCTAAACAAAAGCTTCACTTACTGGAAGGCTTGAATTTGTTTTATAGCCCTGTCCAGCACTTCCAACTGCGAATACCAGCGTGACATCTCTTCCAGACTGGCTTTCCCGCGCATTCGCTCGATGTTGTCCTGAAGCTTGAATTTCTCTTTGAGCAATTTCTGCATGTTCATTGATTTTCGAGCTGTGGCAGCCGCTTGAACGCGCAATCGATCTCCGACAGAATCAAAGCTCTGACTCATTTTCGGTTTCTTCTTCAAATTGTCCTGCGGTCTGGAGAAGCTGTTTACATGGTGATAAGACTCGATTGTGGACATGTAACGACCGTTAATCGCATTGTTCATGCGCTCGTTTGCCCGCATGGTGTCCTCATCACCATCTTCTTGAACAGAGAAGTTTCTTGACCCCCCTCTCAATTTGCGATTAAGCATAGCAAGCCTTCTCTGGCGGCTGTTCATATACTGGTCGTTCATGAAAGACATGCCAGCGCCCAGTCCGAACACCATGAACGGATTGAGCATCATCATTGATGTGAGAGCCAGGTCTTGATGTGTAGAAGCACGTTTGCCTTCGACGTACTGATCGTAATCGACAATTTGTCCGCGTTCATTGCGGGTTACCAACCGGTCACCCTCTACTCCGACCATGTTGCCCATGCCGTCATCCTGCCAACCGCTCATGAAGCCGGCCTGCATGTCGGTAAAATTATTTCGAAAATAAGGCTGCGCCTGTTGTTGAGGAGCCGGATTGAGTGAGTTTAAGTTGAGATTTTCCGGAGTTTGATTCTCGCCTTTATCTCCAATATTTTTGTTTGAACCAGCTTGCAAAACATGGTCAATATTTGAATTCGCGTCAAATGAAAGCACGCCCTAACCCGCCCTGAAAAATCAAATTGTGTCGCCTACGCCATAGCCTGCTTGAGCAGGCTCATTGCCTTGCCAAGAGACTTTCCCAAAAATCCCTTGTCAATTCGCCATTTGTTCCAGAATAGGACTTTGGACCCAATTTGGGAATGGGGAATCCACCACTGCGACCTCCTGTTTTGAAAATTTTTCGCTTGAGAACCAACACTTTCTTTCAAACCTTGGCTTAAACTCATGGTTTGATTGCTTATTCAGCCTAAAATTATAGTTATGGATTCCACCGGCAGTCAGAAAAACTCAAACTTACTAGGCCACTTCTTACTTCCTCTCAATGTTGTTGAGGATCAGTTCGGACGTGGAGTGCAATTAATCGGTCAGGTAGTAATCATCTGGTTTAAAACAGTCACTTGTATGTTCAGGGGAAAAGTGGACTGGAGAGAGGCCTGGCGGCAATGCTACTTGATCGGCAATCAAAGTTTCATGATTGTCAGCGTCACCGCGCTGTTTGTCGGGTTTGCCATGTCTTTGCAAATTTCGCGCGAGCTTGTTGCTTTCGGCGGTGATACCGCTATTGGCGGCGTAGTTTCTCTTGCCCTGGTAAGAGAAATGGGTCCCATCACAGCCGGAGTGATGTTGGCGGGAAGAGTGGGATCAGCCATAGCTGCCGAACTGACCACAATGATGATCACTGAACAGATAGATGCTCTCAAAGTAATGCGAGTGGATCCAATTGAATTCCTGGTGGTGCCTCGATATATAGCCGGACTTTTTATGATGCCGGTACTTTCGGTTTATGCTATGACTGTGGGTCTTGTAGCTTCCATCTGGATAGCTCAGGTGGCGGCTAATCTGCCTCCGGCCACATTTCTCGATTCGGTAAAGCAAACAATTTTAGATCGCGATTTTGGTGTGCATTTCACCAAAGCATTGATAAACGCCACTCTTGTAATTATGTTCTCTTGCGCAGTCGGCTTAAACACCCGCGGTGGCGCCGAAGATGTGGGACATGCCACAACTAGAGCCATTGTCTGGATTATGACCACCATCTTTATTTTCAATTACCTGGTTACTTCTCTCACTTACGCTCCACGCTAGAAAGAGAAGGGAGCAAAACCGATGGAAGTAGCAGAACCGAAAATGATCGAAATAAACAAAGTGGAAAAGTCCTTTGGCAGTCACAGGGTGCTCAAAGGCATTTCCTTCTCAGTGCGGGCAGGTGAAATGCTTGGTTTAATTGGTCCTTCCGGCTGCGGCAAATCAACCCTGTTGAAAATGATCACTCATTTGCTTGAGCCGGATCGCGGCACAGTCACAGTCAATTCAGACGAAGTAGGTCTTGTCTTCCAGGGATCTGCACTGCTCAATTCTTTAACTGTAAGAGAAAATCTGGCTCTGGCTCTGAGACGCCGTAAATTGAAAAAAATTGACGAAGAAAAAATAATATCCGAAAAACTCAGCTTTGTGGGTCTGGCGGACTTCGTAAACGCCTACCCCACCCAGCTTTCAGGCGGGCAGCAAAAACGCACCAGTTTTGCCCGAGCCATTGTCAACGATCCCAAAATCATTCTGTATGATGAACCAACCACCGGTCTTGACCCGGTGATGTCAACAATTATTGAAGACTACATGATCAAACTGAAAGAAGAATCCAACGCTGCAGCCATTGTCGTAACTCACCAGTATTCCACCTGGACCCGCACAGCTGAGCGCATTTTACTCATGCACGACGGCAACGCCGTCTGGGAAGGACCACCGGATGAGGCAGTTAGATCAGATAATCCATATATGAGACAATTTGCACATGGATACAGGGAGGGTCCGATGCTGGAAGGTTTAATTTAAATCCAAATCTCAAACGCATCAGGAATAAATGGCTAAAGATCAACAAATAGAAGCGACCAAACCGCCGGGAGACCGACCGAACAGACGCGCCACCGATCAAATCAAAAGACCGAACTATGAATTTCGGGTTGGATTGTTCATCACCGTTGCCACCATTTTTCTGTTGTACGGATTTACCTGGCTCAAAAGTTTTTCCATTCTTCATCCACCCCAGATGATACAAGTTCAGTTCCACGACATAGCCGGACTGACTAAAAACGCCACGGTCAATGTAAATGGAGTGCGGGTAGGGACTGTGGACGACATCGGTCTGCACGGCAAAGGTCAGGTTCTTTTGCGTCTCAAAATAAAAACTGAAGAAATAATCGTGCCTCAAGGTTCAAAATTCACTATTCAAACCCTTGGTCTGGTCGGCGCCAAATATGTGGAAATCTCACTGCCGGAGGAGAAAGAAGGAGAAAATCTTCCTCCCATAGATCCAAACGAAATTTGTATAGGTCAAGACCCTGTGCGGGTTGAGCTCATAATGAATAAAATCGCCACCAATGTCAATGAAGTGATTGGAGACAGCAAAGAAGCCGGTGAAACCAAAGAAAGTCTGAAAACCGCTCTCAAAGAATCGGGCAAAGCCATGACCAATATTAGAGAAGCCGCCAGCAAAATGAACAAAAGTATGGATGGCGTAGCTGATGCAGTCACAAGCATCAAAGACACTTCCCACCGTTTCGGTCTGGCAGCCGACAAATATGGTCACACTGCCGCCCAGGTGGATACATTCTTTACTCACGGAGATGCTGCTGCTGTTGAAGTTACAGGTCTGGCAAAAGACTTGAGAAAAACCTCAGGCAACTTGAACAAAATGTTGTCCAATCCTAATTCGATGGGTGAATTGAGAGAAACCGTGAAGATGGCTCAAGAAACGGCAAACACAATCAAATCCGCCATGGCAGACCTCAACACCACTCTCAAAGACGAACCTTTGCGAGAAAGCATCATTCACATTCTGGACAAGATCAACACATCCACCAAAGACATTGCCGCATCGGTTACCGCTGTTGAAAAAATCACCGGCGATAAAGCTTTGCGCAGCGACGTGAAAGAAGCAGTCTCCAATTTGAAAGACGCTATGGGCAAGCTTGATGTCATCATCGGCGAACCTGAATTTAAAACCGACTTGAAGACTACTATGCTCAAAGTAAATTCAGCTGCCACCAATATCGATATCGCCGCCAAACAAATGAATCAAATTATGGGTAAGCGAGCCCCGCTCATACACATGATCTTCGGCCGCCCCGGCAAAGTGAAAGTAGAAAAAGAAACAGTAACAGAAAAAGACGATAATAAAACTAAGATCAAAACAAAAATAAAAGAAGAAACGGTGGAAGAACAACCGGTTTTAAGGAACTGATTTATGCAATACGAAGCTGTAATAGGGCTTGAAGTGCATGCTCAACTGAAGACTCGATCCAAGGCTTTTTGTTCATGCTCCACTGAATTTGGACAGGAACCAAATTCACAAGTCTGTCCCATTTGCACCGGCATGCCGGGAATGCTTCCGGTTTTAAATTCCCATGCAATAGAACTGGCTATTCGCGCCGGTCTTGCCCTGAATTGCAGCATCGCCAAACAAACAAAGTTCGACCGTAAAAACTATTTTTATCCGGATCTGCCCAAGGGTTATCAGATTTCACAATACGACGAGCCCATCTGTCGCAATGGTCACCTGATCATAGGCGGAAAAAAAATCAGAATTCACCGCGCCCACATGGAAGAGGACGCTGGAAAGCTGGTGCACGCCGGCGCTTCCGGACTGCACGGATCAAACTACAGTCTGGTTGACTATAATCGCTCAGGAGTTCCATTGCTTGAAATTGTGAGTGAGCCGGATTTGCAGTCTGCTGAACAAGCCCGCGATTATCTCACCGAACTGAGATCCATATTACGCTACATAGATGTTTGCGACGGCAACCTGGAAGAAGGCAGCTTCCGTTGCGACGCCAATGTTTCACTTCGTCCTTCAGGTGAAGAGAAGCTTGGAACCAAAGCAGAAATCAAAAATTTGAACAGCTTCAAAGCTGTGCAAAAAGCCATCGAATCAGAAATTCAGCGCCAGGAAACAGAACTAAAAGCGGGCAGAGCAATTCAACAAGAAACCAGACTCTGGGATGAAGCATCAGGAAAGACTTATCCCATGCGTTCCAAAGAAGACGCTCACGACTATAAATATTTTCCCGAACCGGATTTGCTTCCTTTCGTAATCAGTGCTGAACAAATAAAACAGACCCGAGAACAGATGCCTGAATTACCCGAGCAAAGACGGCAGCGATACTGCCAGCAGTATCATTTAAAACCGGAAGAAGCCAGGATCCTGGTTGAAAGCAAGGAAATGGGCGACTTCTTCAACATTTTTTTGGAAAAGTGCAACCCGGCAGTAAGCATTGCCCAGTCAGCCAGCAGTTATTTAATCGGACCGACAACAGCATATTTGAATGAAAGCAAAACAGACTTCTCTCAAATACAGCTTACAGACAAGTCTTTATTCGACCTGGTTTCGGCGGTGGACAGTGGCAAACTGGGTTCAACAAATGCAAAAAAGCTGCTTCTGGTGTTGCTGGAAAAAGGCGGCGAGGTGGCGGATCTTATTGAAAAAATGGGACTGGCTCAAGTGAGCGACACCGCCGCCATCGAAAAGGTGGTGCTGGAAGTGTTGGAACGCTCCCAGTCGCAACTGGACGAATACAAACAAGGAAAAGTGAAAGTTCGTCAGTATTTTTTCGGCGAAATAATGAAAGCAATGAAAGGCAAAACAGACCCCAAAATAGCCAATGAATTGCTGGATAAGCATCTTCCGCCTTTGGCTAATTAATCCGCTTTAGTGGTATGGTACTAAAGATGAGCATTTTTTCTCAGTTCAGGAAACAAAAGGCTCGCCATTCTTTGGCATTGTTTTTGCTCGCTTCCATTTATACTTGCCAGCCCGGTCAAACGTATGATTTTGCCGGTTATTATGCCCCCACACCGCTTGTATCTCCACTCAAAGACAATCTGGTCTACACTCCAGTAGGAACAGGTTTAGTCACTTCCAAAGCCGGTTTTCGTGTTCACCCTGTTACAGGCAGACACAGTTTTCACAATGGTGTCGATCTCAAAGCCAGGCTCAATGATCGAGTTTACAACTTACTGCCCGGAATAGTCACACGTGTCGGCAAAAGAGGCAATCTGGGCGTATCGGTAGAGGTTTACCATCCATACCCCAACGTTAGAACAATAAACGGGCACTTGAATGCTTATGCAGTTTTGCCCGGCATGTGGGTGGAGAGAGGTCGTGTCATAGGTTATGCCGGATCGACCGGACGCTCTACCGGAGTGCATTTGCACTACACTGTCATCAAAGAAGACTCGAAAGACTATATCCAGCCGATGGATTTTTTAAAACTGATACCACATTATGTGATGGCACTGCGATCGGCTCAAATTCAAGCAGTGATGCAAGCCAATCTCAAACGTGGACCTAAACCGGCTGAAAAACCGGAAGACACCGAATCGGAAGATTTGCCTGATGGCGACGAGTCCGGATAGCGGTCTCCTATTTCGGTCGCAAACCAAAAAACTGTCTGAAAATACGATCATTGGCATCTAAGACGCTTGCAGGAGCGGGCGCACCGTTTAGAGTGGGCTCACCGCCGCGACCATGCCAGGCATGTCCCCAGCGTGTGTCATTGAGAAAAATTTCCTGGACGAAAGCCTGCGACTCATTTCCTCTTCTCCAGGATCTGATTCTGAATTCTTGTGTGTCATTTCTTTCTTCCGACCCCAGTGTCGCTCTATTAGCGTCCAAATAACGACCAATCTGAGCATGCGGTCTTGAATCATTAGCACCTTTATTTCTATTTGCCAGAACCCAGTTGTACCAACCCAAACCGCCTCTGTAAGGCAGCGCCCTGTCTCCTTCTCCATGAATAGCAAGGAATCTGGTTCCTTCCGGTGTTCGTCCTACACTGTCGAGCATTGTTCCATGTACTGAAGCAACGGCACTGAACAAGCCGGGATTTCTTGAAACCAGCTCGTGAATTTGTAATCCTCCTTGCGAAAAACCGACGGCGAATACTTGCTGTCTGTCTATATTCAAACTGGAAAACATTCTATCCATAGTGGAACGGATAAATTGTGAATCGCTCCACGGTTGTGGATCTCTAAAATTGACGGCACCGTTTGGTTCGTTCCAGCCATGCCCTGTCAACACCATTCTGACTGATTGAGGCAGGCTTTCCGGTATCAACAAAGCAAAACCGTATCTTTCCGCCTGTTCAATCAATCTGTTGGAATAAGCCATTCCGTTCAAAGAATTGTTGGTGCCGATATGCACTCCGTCCAGCGCCACCACTAGTGGTATCGGACTGGTGCCATTATAACTGCGGGGAATGTAAACATGATATTTCCTCTCTCTTCCGTCCACATTTATCGTCTGATTCTGATGCAGTCCGCCCGCTTCAAGGCCGGCTGTGGGAGCAGGTCGATTTGAAAGTTGGGCTGTTCTCAGCTGCGAGTCCCCCAGTCCCTGGATATCAATCTGGGGAAATCCGCCAGGCAAGTTTGTATTTGTTTCAACCCGAGCCAGTTGCCCAGGCTCAGACATTCTGTAAGCGCTTAAATTATCACTGAGGCCTGCAGTCGCAAATGCATGAACATCTGCGATGAATCTTTCACTACTGCTATCAGGCTGAGAAACTGAACTCATAGATCATTAATCTGGAGAAGGAATAACTAATTCTCTTTATTTATAAAAGAAAAATCACTGGTGAAAGTACGAAAAACGCCCATAAATTGGCATTTTCGCAATTGAGCTATGCCAATTTCGCTAGCGCTTGAAAACGCGCTCAAGGAAACACTTGCAAGACTTAAGAAAAATGTGCAGGTTCTGTCTTGAATAATACTTCCCGTATTTCTTATTACTAATAAGCCCTTAGTTCAACTCACTTTTTTGCGTTTTTAACAAGTACAAAGACACTACAACTGCCAACAAAACCTCCTGAAAGGAAAAAATCATGGAGCTTGCCGAACTGAACAGTGTCGGCTTGAATGGTTGGAGCTTGCAACTTTTCCTTGTCCTACTGATGGTCGCTTCTTTTGTAGGAGTGGTCGTCAAGAAAATCCGCCTGCCATACTCTATCGCTCTTGTGATAGCAGGTCTGGTGATAGGCGTTTTCCAGATTCTGCCACCGGTGGAAATGACACCGGAAATGGTGCTGGTATTGATGCTCCCTGCGCTGCTTTTCGAAGCTTCCTGGAACATCAAGTTCAGTGAACTCAAAGAAAATTTGTTCCCCATAACAGTCCTGGCCACGGTCGGAGTGATCGTTTCCACGCTGGCAGTAGCTGGATTGGTTTACTTGTTCTCCGGTCTGGGACTGGCAGCAGCACTTATATTCGGCGCCATGATTTCGGCCACCGACCCCATCTCAGTGCTTGCGCTGTTCAAGAAACTGGGCATCAATAAACGCCTGACCATGATTTTGGAGGGAGAAAGTCTCTTCAATGACGGCACGGCGGTGGTTCTGTTCAAACTCATTCTTGTGACGGCGATGACCGGAGCCAGCTTTTCGATCCACTCCGCGGTTGGATCATTTGTCACCTCTGTGGTAGGCGGCATAGCGCTGGGAGCGGGTCTTGGCTATCTGGCTTCCAAATGCGCCAGTTATTTCGACGACCATTTGCTGGAGACCATGCTCACCACTATCCTGGCATATGGCTCTTATCTTCTGGCTGAAGCGTTTCATGTTTCACCTGTCATCGCT
>CAZEQP010000012.1:0-6719 GCA_964514345.1 uncultured Candidatus Obscuribacterales bacterium | reverse complement strand
GCGCCGGCATCGTCATGGGCAACTACGGCAGCAGGATAGGCATGACTGCAAACACAAGACAGGCAGTGAATCAGTTCTGGGAATACGCCGCATTTGTGGTGAACTCTCTGGTTTTCCTGCTCATCGGTTTGCAGATGAACTTCGGTCTCTTCCAGAAATACGGACTGCTTATAGGCATATGCATTATCGCCACACTTGCTGCAAGAGCGCTGGTGGTCTACGGTCTGAGCCCTCTTATCGGAGGATTCGGCAACAAGATACCGATGTCCTGGCAGCATGTATTGACCTGGGGAGCACTCAGAGGCTCGTTATGCATGGCTCTTGCATTGAGCCTGCCAAATGAATTTCCGCACCGTGAAGCTCTCATCGTTGTAACTTTCGCCGTTGTATTGTTCACGCTTCTGGTTAAAGGGCTGACAATCGAATGGCTCGTCGGAAGGCTGAATATCGAAAAAGTCACGTCTTCCGAAAAAACCGACAAATAGCCGGTCTTTCATACTAATTTCAAACACAAATCCAAAACCCACACGAACCCAAAGGAGGTTTCGTTGTTCTCTGCAATCTTCTCAACCATGGCTGCCATCGGCTTTTTCCTGGTGGACGCCGCTTTCGTGATCGCTTCCACTGCTTGCGTGGCAATCTGTTCTGCTGTTCTGTCCTGCCAGATCGTCTTGTGGACCGCCAAGCATTTCAAGAGCGATCCTTTCGTCAACGGCAGCTGCTGGGTCGGCGGTCTGACCGGCTTGGTCTGGAGCATCACCGCCATCAATTACGTCGGCACCGGCTCTGCTTTTCTGAGCGTGCTGGCTTTGTGCGCGATCTTGCTTTTCGTCGCCTGGGCAACCTGGATGGCACGCGAGATCAAGGGTTATCCGATTCCTGACTGGGCTTGACCCTGAAGGCATCTGACTGATCGTCTGAGTTTCAGGGGAGGACATTTAGTTCCTCCTCTGAAGCTTAGATTTGATTGTTTTTTATAAACCCACATTCTACTAATGCTTTTAGTAAAACAAATTACACTTCAGTAACTCAAATTTAGATAACGTCACTAGCTGCGCTAGATCTTAAACGGAGCTCATATTCTGTTTTATTTGATTTATAGCCATCTAGAAGCCTAACATTAGAGCATCCTCATCTCTCCGATTCCAGTAAAACAAGCCCTCAACAAACAGAAATTCCGAAGGTTCTCAGCTTTAATGCTTGCCACCACGCAAGCCGGCTGATACCGGAGGCGGTGAGAAGGGCGCAAGCCCAAGATGAGATGGAAGAAGGAACGAGCGTCCGCCACCACGGACAGCGGCATGGAAAAACGTAGCTGCGGCTACGTTCCTGCCCGACACCACTCACTTTGTGCCGGGTTATCTTCCACCCCTCATTCAGAGGAGAACTAGCCTATGTCTATCTTCATACCGTCACTGCTTAACCCCTGGGCCGAGCGGCTTCTGGGGAAGACTCAGACTGTATTGGTCGAAGGAACGAGAACTTATCCCGGCGGGCGCAAAGTCACATTTGCGTTCGAAGAGAAAGAGCTCGTAGCCACCGTGACGATTCTTGAATCACATGGTGGTCCCGAAGACAGCTGGTCGTTGCACGAGTGGACCCTCCCCAACGGGAAGGTTTACACCGAGTACGTCCAGACTTGGGTTCATAGTGAGTATTCGGGCCGTTCGCTCCCTGTCATTGCTCTGAAGACCCGCTGGGTCTTCCAAGGCAAAGCCAGGTGGAGAGCGGTCTGGATGTCGCGGTGGTCCCGTCGGCAATTGGCTAAGTTAACTGGCTGAGTCGTGGTGATCGGGCAGAGGAGACGATCGGAAGCTTTAGCGCGACCGTCTCTCCTCTGCCTGGTTGCTTGAATACGTCTGAATTGAAAGTAAGTCCACAACCCAAACAGAAGGACTAAACTCAGATGAACTTCAAGAAGCAAGTCGGAGATCGTCTCGTGCTGAAATTCTTGCATGACCAGGCCGGGGGAGGCGTCATCGCCACCGACAAGGTCAACGGCAAAGTTTGCCGGACAGCGCCGAAACTCTCCGAGGCCTACCCGGGCGAGACCTGGGAGGTCGTGCTTTTGGGTGAGAATCCCAAGGGCACCATCAACTTCGTGGAGCCCGTCCGCCTCATCGATTCGGAGGATGGTATCCACCACCTGCTCTGCCGTCATGATCTGCGCTTCCATGCGGGTCTGCGCTGGACCGAGTACTTCCTCAAGAAGGCGGTCCAGAAGTACGGAGCCGGTAGCCTGACCTACCTCGACAATCTCGTCGGCATCATCGACCCCCGCAAGATGGCCAACGGACCCAAACTGCCTGACGACTACCTGCGCGATCTGCTCCTGCGGGCGCTCCTCCTCACCGAGGCGCACCATGGGGAGAAGTCCGCGCAAGTTCTTCCCCTGCTCGACCGTCTCGGGGACATCGAGCACAAGATGGGGTTGACTGAGTCCGCCAAACGGCACTACATGCGCATTCCGACTGTAGTCTCAACCGCCAAGAGAAACGGCCAAACCGATGTTTTGAAGCGGGATCTGAACGAGTACTTCGATGCAGCATACCTGAAACTGGCTCGGATCTATTTCTCCGAGAAGAACTTCAGGTCGGCGCTGTCGGCTTATATGCAGTTGGGTCCGGAAAACTCACTTTCATTCCAGGACCGCCGGCAATTCGCCGCTTGCCTCGAGGACTTCGGCTCGGTCGACATGGCAGTCCAAGTTCTGCAGCGCCTTGCTACAGACCTGACGACGGCACACCAGAAAGTTCAGGAAACTGTTTTCTGTGCCTTCGTGAAGGTCTGAACTGCCGGCTCACCAAGCCGGTCTTCTAAGTCAAGTCGAAGTTGAACAAACTCTAGCAAGAGGAACTAGAAAAATGCAGACGCAAAAAGCAATCGGCGACATCTTCCCTGTCAGCATCATCCGCGGCGCAGGCGGCAGCATCCGTTCCCGTGAAAAGGTCAACGGCTGCTACTGCTACGTTCGCCAGGAAGGTGTGGCGGTGGAAGAGGGTGATCTCATTCTGGCCCGCCTCATCGGCCAGAACAAGCACGGTTCGATGAACCTTGTCGAGGTCGTCCGGTTTCTCGACTCCGCCGATGGTTCCCACCACCTGCTGTCTCAGTACGAGCCCAAGTTCTCGCTCGCTCTGCGGCAGGCGGAGCAGTACCTCGGGAGCATGCGCCGCCAGTTGGCCAAGCATCCCGACCTGTTCTCAGCGCATCTGATCGAGGTGGCGACGGCCCCCAATTCGTCCGTCTTCTCCCTCGCACTGCCTACCAAGTACGTTCGCGACCAGCTCTGGGCCGGCGTGATGATCCGGAAGTCGGCCTATCTTCCCGACAACCCGATTCATCTGCCGCAACTCGACAAGCTCTCCGATCTCGAGCTTGCGCTGGGCAACATCGACGCCGCCAAAGCGGTTTTCGAGGACATCGTCTTCATTGCCCAGAAGTCCGGGCATGAGCGCGACATCGAGTTCCTCGGAAAGGCAAACCTCGGACTGGCCCGTATTGCCTTCGATCGCGGCGACCTCGGCACCTGCGTCTATCACTACCGCAGAGCCAATCGCAGGATGGTCCTGGAGAACAAGGATCTTCGGCAGTTCGCCGATGCCTACTCGCGGTTGGGCCGCAACGACCTGGCCTACTCTCTCCTGGTCCGTCTCACCGACCGGCTCGCCAACGAGCTTGCGGCGGCGCAGACTCCGATGTTCATTATCGATGCTTCCCTGGATCCTCAGGAGTTGCTCGGGCTCGATATTCCGCCTGCAGTGACCAACATCCTGGCGACTATCATGGGCGGCATCAGCGGCGACTCGATCGGGTGACGCTGAACTAAAAGGAGATGTGGGTCGCGCTTAAAGCGACCCCTTCTTTTTTGCCGATTATACTCTAATATATAGTACGATTTCACACAATAGAACTTATTCAAAAAAGGAGAAGAGGCGGTCGCTGACCGCCTCTTCTCCTGCATCTACCGCTGATCTGACCCAAAGAGATCAGCTGAATTCAAGATTCTTTGCTTGCAAGAGGTTGCTTCAGTGCCTGTGACAGCCCAAAAACGACTATGAGCGGAGCGACGAAAAGATTGACCTTAATCAAATACCAGTCAACCTCTGACATGCTCATCTGCCTGGTGACTTCCAGAGGAAGAAGAGGATTGAAAAGCAATGCCGCAACGATGACAGCCAGAGTAATGCTTACTCCGGTCCACTTAACGGCAGTACGAGAACAGCGTATCGCAACTTCAAAGGCGATCCAAGCAAATAAGCAATCCACCATCAGCAAAGAGAACGCCAGACAGGATTCTGGCGACAGGTTTACGAAGTTCATTGTCTTTACCTTTCTAGAGCAATTCTGCTGGATTGAGAAAAGCATTCACTCAGTCGACTTCCAGTCACGAAGCAAGCCTAACCTTGAAGCACATCCGGCTTCTTCTGGCTGCATAAAGTGACAAATCAGACGTTATCTATAGATTCATGGGGTAGAGCTGGAAGGATCGACAAAAGATAGTTTCATCTTGCCAGTCTTAATTTATTAGGCCTAGACTTACCAGACAGGGACAGTCAAAATTAACCTAGCGCAGCTGTATCGCGCACTGATCTTCAATCAATCAAATAAAGATTGCCGTCCTGACTGCCTATACAAACTCCGGAATTTGACAGTGCCGGACTGGAGATGATTGGTCTTTGTGTTTTGTATTTCCATTTGATGCCGCCGTTTCGCACATCAATGGCATACACATGTGAATCGGGACTTCCACAAAAAAGCATATTTCCCATCACCGCAGGCGATGAAGACAGTAGAGGCACCGGTGATTGTATCGGTGTTTTCCAGAGCATTTTTCCTGAATTGGCATCTAGACAGTACATGAGGTGATCGTCATTGCCGGCAAAAATTCTGCCGTTAGCTCCGCTTGGTGTAATGCTGAAACTTTCTTGTCCTTTGAATTTCCAGCGGGAAGCTCCGGTCGCCAGATCCACTGCATACAAAGTTTTGTCCCAGCTTCCGAAATAGACCAGTCCGTTCATAATCATTGGCGAACCCAAAACTTTTCCGGCGGTTTTGAATTTCCAGATCATGGCTCCGTCATGGGTGGACAAACAATAGACATCTCCCAGATGCGATGCAATCACAATTACGTTGGAGGCAAGCGCCGGTGAAGCTGTAATACGGCCGATTCCGCCAGGTAGTTTAGCCGAATGCTCCGACTCTGTAACTTTCACTTCGCTTGCTTGAGAAGGCACATGATTGGCTGGAAATGTCCAGACCGGTTTTCCTGTTTGAGCATTGAGAGCATATACAACTCCATCCCATCCACCAAAAAATGCCACTCCATCTTGTATGCAGGGCGAGGAAGAAACTCTGTCTCCGGTGGCAAAAGACCAGATTTGTTTTCCGTCGAGCGGATTTATTCCATAAACTTTTCCGTCTTCGCAACCTACAACCAGAACATTTTCACCCACAGCCGGTGAGGATTTCACTTTGCTACCTAACTCACATTTCCAGAGAAATCTTCCATTGCGCTCATCCACTGCATATAAAAAGTGATCGTCGCTGCCCACATAGACTACGCCTTTGTATATCGCCGGAGAAGAATCGATTGGTCCTTCGGCCGGAAATGTCCATTTCAATTTTCCGGCAGGCACGTTTGTCGAGCTTGTCGAGACCATTCCTGTGTGGCATGGATTTTGCAAAAACATTTTCCACCCTTCCTTATATTTGGAAAGTGTGGAAGCCGTTCCTTTAAGAAGGTCTTCTTTTGTGGGTGCAGGCGATGCTTTTATAGTTTGTTCGGCGTGTCCTTTCTGATAATTTTTTGTTTCGCCTGTCGGATCGCTTGCAGGAGATCCAGTTTCAACGGCAGTCTTGGAAGGTGTTCCTGATGAGCTTGCCGAAGGGGCGGGAGCATGAGTCTGTGGAGTTTTTGAAGCTTCAGTGCCGGCCTTGGTCTGGGCGCCACATTCATTAATACTGATTGTCGAGGCTAATGCCAGTGTCGAAATAGCCACACTAAAAAACAAAGTTTTGGAGCCGCTTGTAGCCACAATGCCTGATTTTTGTTTAGCTTTCGTCATATTTCACCCTTATTCAAACCAACACAGCGTCCCAAATAGATATATAACAGATTAATTCCGGAAATCCCATCGATATCCGAAATCCTCGCACAGTCAGTATTCTGACACATTGTGCCCGCTCGCTCTCTCCATTCTTCGCTTGTCATCCCATTCTTAAACAAGCGCGAAAAATTTTTTTTTGGATTTCGAGGCAGAATCTATTGTCTATTCAATACCCTAGTGTTATCATCCCTGCATGTGAGTTGGGATGAGCATTTCCCAAAAAGGAGAATACCGAATGAACCGAGCAGAGCTCGTAGAGCAAGTGGCTAAAGCCACAGGGCAACCCAAATCAGAAATCACCAGAACATTGTCCGCAATGTTGTACTCAGTTACCGGCGCTCTTGCAAAAGGCGACAAAGTAACCCTCGTTGGCTTCGGAACTTTCGAACGCAGAATGAGAAAAGCCAGAACCGGCCGCAACCCCAGAACCTTGGCTCCGCTGAAAATTGCTGCCGCCAGAGTTCCTGCTTTCCGCGCTGGAAAAGAACTCAAGGACATCGTAAACGGCCGCACCAAGCAAGCCGCTTTGGTCCTCTCGAAAGGCAAAGCTGCCGGTTCCAAACCCGCTAGCAAATCAGCCTCCAAACCGGCTAAAAAAGCTGCCCACAA
>CAZEQP010000011.1:0-15500 GCA_964514345.1 uncultured Candidatus Obscuribacterales bacterium | reverse complement strand
ATTTTTGAAAAGTGAAATGACTGCGTCGTACCAGAGAAACACAAGAATAGCCGCCGCCAGATAAAAGAAATAGCGGTGCAGGTTTTGTAATACAAGCGGAAATGCGGTTTCGCCTTTATATCCGTCTTTGCCGTAAGGATCGACCGCACAGGCAGGCGGCGTGAGGAAGAAAGATCTGTAATATGCTTTGCGGTAATAGTAGCAAGTGGTTCTGAATCCGGCTGGAATCCAGAGAATTAGAATGGCCGGTGAAAATTTCCACCAGTCGAAAATAATTTTGGGACTGTAGAAAGGTGACAGAAAGTTTCCCGATTCAAAATAATTGTTCTCGAAAACTCTGAAAGTGGCGTAAATAATGAAAGCTGTAAAAATGGTGGCAATAAGTGCCGGTTCGCCCCACCAGGAATCTTTTCTTTGAGTGATATCCGGATGCGAAGGTCTTGATCCGGGATTTGAGGTTGCAGCCGGTTTTGTTTGAGCTTCTGTCATGAGCTTGCCTATATCAGGGTAAAATTAATCAATGAATGGACCAATGAGCGTGCGAAATTATAACAAAATGTCCTTCTCTTCCTTTTTCATTTTTCTTATCTATATGCTCTTTGCTCCCAGGCTCAACAAGCCGCTTTATGCCAATTTTTTGTTTCGTCCCGGCAAGCGAAGTTTGGAACCCGGCCAGGTTCCGGTTCTTGAGGGTATTCAAGGGAAAGAAGTCGAAATCAAAGGCAAGAACGGCGAAACTCTCAATGGCTGGTTTTTTACTAATCCAGATCCTGAAAGTCGATTCACAATTTTGTTCAATCACGGCAATGCCGGAACCATTGAGAACCGCACTGCAATCACCACATTATTGTTGAAAGCCGGATACTCGGTTCTGCTTTATGACTATCAGGGTTACGGTTACAGCTCAGGCTCTCCCACCATCGATGGCGTAATAGACGACGCCTGCGGCGCTTATGACTTTCTGGTGGAAAAAATGGGCATAAAGCCAGAGGAAATCATATTTTACGGCGAATCGCTAGGCGTTTCTGTCTCCTGCCACCTTGCAAATATCCGCCGTCCGGCTGCTCTCATTCTGCAATCCGGCTTTTCCAGCCTGAAAGACATAGCCGGTCACCACTATCCTTTGCTGCGCATATATCCTCGCTGGCTTTACCCTTTGCCTCGACTGGATAGTCTTTCCGCCCTTAAGGGAACCAGATTGCCCACTATGATCGTGCACGGGCAGCTGGATACAGTCATTCCTTTTTCGCATGCCGAAAGGCTGTTCAACTCAATAACCCATGACAAAAAGCAATTTGTGGCATATGCCGATTGCGCTCATTCTGATATTTGCACATTGAAGCCTCAAGAATATGTCGAGGCTTTAAAAGGCTTAATCAGCTTAGTTTAAGAGATATTGCAGGGAAAACCCTCACAAGCACTTGGAAAATAAAGCCATGCCGTTAAAAAGATATATCCAAACTTAGCTTAGCCACTCCTTGAAAACAGGCAAAATCAGACTAGGGCACTGTTTCAAAGGAAGATCGAGATCCAGGCAAAGGGTCACAAGGAGCAAAAAATGGCAACTGATGTTATCCGGCTGGATCCCAAACCTTCAGCCGAACACCTTATACCAGGTTTGTATACACTGGCAAGGCACTGGTTTGATCGCGACGATCTGGTGGCAGCCGAAAAAATATTGCGTCTTATTCTTAGTATCGAAGCCAGAGTGCGCGGCATAACCGCACGAGAAGTGGTTTTGAGTTCGCTCGATCTGGCCCGGGTGCTGGTAGAAACTGATCGGTATATGGAGGCTGAAGAACAGTTTTTGCAAACACTGAATCGCTGCAATCAGATGATGAGAGAAGATCATCCGGTGCTGGGAGTGACTTTGCGCGAGTATGGCGCTTTGCTGCGTGAAATGAAATTCGCCCATGCCGCAGAAGTGATGGAAAAAAGAGCAGAACTGTTTGACGAGCAGATTGCACCTGGTCCTTCAAGCAAGCCCAGAGAAGCAAAAGTCAAAATAGACACGGCCACTATAAGCTAGCACTATATACGGTGCTATTTACTTAAACTGGATGGTTTCAAGACTTTTTTTGAAGTCGGCAAAATGCTTGTCGTAGAGCTCTTTGCTGGAGGCCTGGAAATACAGTTCTTCCAGGTGACAGATCTCCTTTTGGGGATTTCGCTCAAACATGACATTGTATAAATAGCCAGTGGGAATCATTTTTTTGTCTAAGTAAAAGCCTTTTACAACCATTGCTTTCCGTTCTTTGATTTTTTGCATTTCAATGCTTTCAAGATAAAAGGTAGGGTTGTATCCTGAATTTTGATTACTTACTTGATTGTCTGCCATATTTTCCAGGATATACATAAAGGACTTGAGGCGGTCAATCTCGGATTCGGAATAGTTTCCTTTGCTGTTGTGATAGAAAACCAAAGGCTGAGTATTTTTAGTCAAATCTCTGAAAAGAGTGGCATCGACAGGATCAAGTGCTTTGCCGCGATAATAAAAACCTATTTGCACATCTTTTTTGATTGAACCGGAGTAAATTACCTGCCAGTTCAAGCCTCTACCTCCGTGTTTTTCTTCAAGCTTGAAAAAGCGGGAGGGTAATTCGATATTTTTGATGACACCTCTTCTGGCTTTTAGAATAGATGCCTCCGGATAATGTTATGCGCTACGACGGGTTACTCTATAAAAGATTGCATTAAAATCAGGCGGAGCTTTACTGAAATCTCTATCTCCGGCTCTATCCTGTGTCCATTGATCGTATAGTCTTTGAAACTCTGCAAGTGCTCGCTGAAGATTATCAACTTGTTCTCTGACACGATCCGAATCTTGGGGTCTTTCAGCGCGCAATTTATCTGACAATTCACGAAGTCTGGACTGTTCCTGCTCGGCTAGTTGTTTGACTCGGTCACGATAAACATCTCCTTCCTGTTGATTGCGCACACGTTCGTGATTCGGATTTGTGCCTGTGTCGGGGCCGAACCTTGTTGGAACATCACCAGGTATACGCTCAGCACCGGGAACGCCGCCGCGAGTCCATCTGCGTTCGTCGGCCGCCAGCATGAGTTGATCATCAGAAATTACTTGGTCGTGTTCATGGCTCCAGTTATTGTCCAGGAATAACTGGCCGTTCTTCAGGCTGATATTGACTGCGTGCAGCCCATGTCCATCCATTCCTCCACCAGGCAGAAATGGAGCATTGACTCCAATTGAACCAGAGATGCCGTGAACTCTCTGAAGTTCAGCCAACTGACGCCGCAAATCTCCAGCATCACTAAAGAAACCTGCTTGACTCTGCAATTCTGCAGGCACCTGATATCTCATTGACTCGTGCAGGAAAAAGCTTCCTGGAGGGAGTCCATAAGCTCTACCCACTCTTAATACATCGGCAGCTTCCATGGCCGGTGAGCTACTTAAGAATCTGCCATTTCTGGTGAACAGCCCTTCACCGGTGCTACTTCTGTCGGAGGGAGCACCCAGAGCTTGAGCGTTTGAAGTAAGATAAATTTCGCCCCGTCCTCTCATATCAGCAGCCAGCTGGCCTAGTAGAGCATCGCCTATCAATCCGGCCATTCCTCTGCCGTCTCTGACTGTGCCATTCAATATATTGCCATTAACTCTTGAAAGAGGATTTTCTCTGGCTTCACGATCTGCGACTAGTCCTCGCGGATCAACTCTTACCTCTTGGCCATTGATTGTAGTCACTCCATGATTGGCTATCATCGCCAGATGTTCGGCAAATCTTGCCGGATCTCCTCCGGACATCATTTGTTTTTGCAAAGCTTGAAGGGCGCAAGTATTATGCGCACCCTGATTAGCAAAACGTTCCGGATCCATCATTCTTAATGCCATGTCCTGAACGAAAAGATTTCGCTCAGTTTGACCCAGAGGGTCATTTGGACCACGTGAGCCGGTCTGAACTTCAGCCATGGCTCTGTGTAAACGAGCCATTTGTTCAAGAGCCCGATTCTCAGGAGACAAACCATGAGTGTTTGTTTGGTCTCCAGGCATGTTGCGGAAATTTTCTGTAAGGCGTTCAAGAGTTCTTCGTGCAGCGTTTGCTGCATCGGTCGGGCTCATTCCGGACCTTGTTAAAAGTTCGGTATAGTCACGCATCACTTTATCTTGATCAGTGGTCTGGATGCGATCGCCGCGTTCCACGGCTTTCATTTTGTCCCCTTCACCTGGACGAGTTGATTCGATCGGTCGACCGTCTGGTCCGACTCCCCGACTGCTGTCTGTAACCGAATTGATGCCCCTGAAATTTGGCAAAACTGTTCTGGAGGCAAATACTGGTCTGGACGCATCCAATACTGAAGGCTCGATCGAATTGTTATCGCGCCTGTCAGTCACCTGAGAAAGTCGACCCAAAAAATCGCCGGCGTGAAAAGGTGTACTGCTTGCAGTGCTTTCTGCAATCTGAATTGGCGCATCCTTAATCGGTGCTTCAGATGTTTCTGCGGCAGCGGGAGCTTCGGCGGTCATCAATCTACCTAGTAATTAACCACTACGTAATTATCCCCTTGAAATCGTAGCTTGAACAGCAGAATTAATCTTCCAACCCTTGATTTGAGGGCAAAAAGGGGATTTTTAATCTTTTCGTTAACCCTACAGATTAAATCAGGCGTGAGCCAATTCTTCCTGGCGACGTTTTCTGATCAAGTTGAGAGCGCTGCCTTCTTTGAACCATTCGATTTGTTCTTGAGTCATTGTGTGCCTCAATTCGATCTCGTCCTTGCTTCCGTCTTTGTGGCTGACTGTCATTATGACCGGTTTTTCCGGCTCAAGCTTGTACAGATCCGAAATAGAAACCCGGTCATACAGTTTGATTTTTGCATAATCAGCTGGATTGGCAAATGTGAAAGCCAGTACGCCTTGCTTTTTCAAATTGGTTTCATGAATTCGAGCAAAGCTTCTCACGATAACAGCCTTACAGCCAAGGAAGCGAGGGGACATGGCGGCATGTTCGCGGCTTGAACCGTCACCATAATTGGTGTCGCCTATAACAACCCAGTTCAGACCTTCCTGTTTATAGTGACGGGCTACTTGCGGAATGTTTCCTTCTTCACCGTCAGTGAGAATGTCGAAACACTTGCCCGGTTTGTCGGTAAACTCATCATGGGCGGTTATAAACATGTTGTCTGAAATTTTGTCCAGGTGACCTCTGAACTTGAGCCATTCTCCGGCAGGTGAGATATGGTCCGTGGTGCATTTGCCTTTTGCTTTCAGAAGTACGGGCAAATTTTCAATATCTTTGCCGTCCCATCTGGCGAAAGGTTCGAGCAATTGCAAACGGTTGCTTGCAGGATCGACTGCCACTTCCAGGTTTTTACCATCGGCCGGAGGCTCTATATAACCCGACTCTTCTGAGGTGAATCCTTTGGCCGGCAACTCAAGACCCTCAGGAGGATTGAGCTTAATCTCTTTGCCGTCCTTGTTTTTGAGAGAGTCTTTGAGTGGGTTGAAAGTCAGTTTGCCGCTTAAGGACATAGCGATGACAAGTTCGGGACTGCCGATAAAAGCCAGTGTCTCCGGGTTGCCGTCATTGCGTTTCTGGAAGTTTCTGTTGAAACTTGTAAGTATGGAGTTGCGATCTCCATTTTTGATGTCGTCACGTTTCCACTGACCGATGCAGGGTCCGCAGGCATTGGCAAGCACTGTAGCGCCGATATTTTCCAGGTCTTCAATCTGACCGTCTCTTTTTATAGTGGCATAGACTTGTTCAGATCCTGGTGTCACCATCAGTCCGCAAGCAGCAGTCAGACCGGCAGCACTAGCCTGTCTTGCTATAGAGGCGGCGCGTGACATGTCTTCATAAGAAGAATTGGTGCACGAGCCTATCAGGGCGTATTTCAATTCTTCAGGGTAGTCTTTTTCTTTCACGTCGGCTGCCATTTGCGAAATGGGTCTGGCCACATCAGGTGAGTGCGGACCGACTACATAAGGTTCTAGCTCATCCAGATTTATTTCAATCAATTTGTCGAAATATTTTTCCGGATCGGTCATTATTTCAGGATCCGGCTGTAAATATTCGATTGCCGAATTAGCCATCTCAGCCAGTTCTTTGCGTCCGGTTGAAGCAAGATATTTGGCTGAGCGATCGTCGTAAGGAAAGATGGAAGTGGTGGCACCAAGCTCGGCACCCATATTAGTGATTGTGGCTTTGCCTGTGGCACTAATTGATTTTGTGCCTTCGCCGAAATATTCGACGATGGCGCCGGTGCCACCAGCTACGGTGAGAATGCCTGCCACTTTCAATATAATGTCTTTTGGCGATGCCCAGCCGTTCAATTTGCCTTTCAGATACACGCCTATGAGTTTGGGCCAGCGCACGCCCCAGGCTTCTCCGACCATGACATCGACTGCGTCGGCTCCGCCTACGCCGATCGCCACCATACAAAGTCCACCGGCATTAGGTGTGTGCGAGTCGGTTCCAATCATCATGCCGCCGGGAAAGGCATATTGTTCAAGTACAACTTGATGGATGATGCCTGAATTGGGTTTCCAGAATCCGATTCCGTGTTTTGCTGAAGCTGTACGCAAAAAATTGTAGACTTCTTCATTGTCGGTCAAAGCTTGTTTCATGTCGGCTTCGACACCCACTCTGGCTTGAATGAGGTGGTCGCAATGTACTGTAGTGGGGACGGCAACTTTGTCAATGCGGGCTTGCATAAATTGCAGAAGAGCCATCTGAGCTGTGGCATCCTGCATGGCTACACGGTCGGGTCTCAAGAAAGCGTATGTTTCGCCTCTGACAAGTTCACCCTCCGGCCAGTGGTCCAGGTGGGCGGTAAGGATTTTTTCGGCAAGAGTGAGAGGGCGGTTAAGCCGTTTGCGAGCCTCTGTGTACTTTTGGGCGCGGCTTGCATAAAAATCTTCGAACTGTTTCTTACTAAATTTAGTCATAGTGGACCTCTTGCCATTTGTTTTTCTTGAGGCCGACTATTCTACTAGATTATAAGGCGCCTGCGGGCTTTCTTTAGCTTTTGTGATGCTTTGAGAAATGTTTGACCGCCCATTTGAAATGGCGCATCTTGAAACGATGGTAGCCGGCTGCTTTCATTTCTTCGTAAGCACTTGAAAATGTCCACTTGTCTTTAGCTATACGCCAGAATGCCACCATCATGCCGGTGCGGTCACATCCGTGTTTGCAATGCAGGTAGATAGGTCGATGTGACTCATTCTCGATTATTTGAAAAAACTCATCGACTTTTTCTTTGTCCGGCCACCACAGATATGTCATGGGAAAGGAAATGAAATTAAAACCGGCACCTTCTACGAAAAGCCTCTCTGCTTCAACATCTTTGCCTGTGGAGCGAAGACATATCACAGTTTTCACATTGAGGTCTTTGAGAGTATGGATGCTTTCAGGGGTAATTTGTCCGCCCCGAAAGAGCCAGTCATGAACTTTTCTTAGATTAGGTATGTGGGGAAATTCTTCCCCGGAGATCAGATCCATGAACTAAAATACTGTGCAGATGAATTTTTTACGCAAGCCGTCATTATATATCCCCACCTTATACTTTGCCGAGGGTTTGCCTAATGCGGTCGTCACTCTTGTTGCGACCATATACTATAAAGATATAGGTTTTGACAATTCGTTCATCGGTGCGGCCACCACTTTTGCCGCATTGCCGTGGATGTTGAAATTTTTGTGGGCGCCTTTTGTGGATTTGTACGGAGACAAACGCAAATGGGTGCTGGTATTACAGATGGTACTATCTGTCGCTCTCATGGTTTTGGCCGCTTTTACTCTGAACCTTCCTTCGCCTTTCTTCACACTCAGCGCCTTCTTATTGATTGCCCTGGCTTCGGCCACTTTCGATATATCGCTTGACGGTTATTATCTGGAAATTTTAACACCGACCCAGCAAGCATTTTTTGTCGGATGGCGTAGCGCCGCATTTCGACTGGCTTGGCTGACCGGTCAGGGAGGATTAGTGTTTCTGGCCGGTTATCTAAATAAAGAACAGCATTACACTTTTGACCAGGCTTTTTCGGCTGTATTTGCCTTATGCGCCTTGATTTTTGTCGCACTCACCGCTTTTCACACGGCTGTGATTCCGCATTCGGAAAATCTTACCCGAGCCACTGAAAAGGTCGATATCAAAGAATTTTTCAAAGTCTCACTGTCTTATTTCACCCAGGAAAAAATTGCGGTTTGTGTTGCTTTTATTTTGCTTTTTCGGCTGGGCGAAGCGCTCATGCTCAAAATGGCAACATTGTTTTTGCTTGATACGCAAACCAAAGGCGGTCTTGCCATATCGACAGAAGATGTTGGCATCATTTATGGAACAGTAGGTGTTCTGACTCTTGTTGCAGGCGGAATATTCGGCAGCTGGTTTGTATCAAAAGCGGGTCTGAAAAAAAGTTTGTTGCCTTGCGCCATAGCTCAAAGTCTGGCCATGCTTGGTTACTGCTGGCTGGCTTCGACACTGCCTTCGGACAGTAAATATTTGTGCACGATTATAGTCAATTGCATCGAACAATTTTGTTATGGTGTCGGCATGTCGGCTTTTCTGGTTTTTATTTTGAGCACTGTGAAAAGTCAGTTTAAAGCGGCACATTATGCCATGGCGACAGCCATAATGGCACTGGGACTGTATTTACCTCAAGCAGTGAGCGGCTACCTTTGCGATTATCTGGGATACAAGCTCTTTTTTATAGTCAGCTTTTTTGCCGCTATTCCAGGTATAATCATCATTCCGTTTCTACCGTTAGAAGAAGAAGGCGAAAATGCAATATCGTAGACTTGGTGCCGCAGGAGTAAAAGTCAGTGAGATAGCTCTTGGAAGCTGGCTTACATACGGCGGCAGCGTGGATGAAAATTCGTCGATTAAACAAATTTTGCATGCTCTGGATATTGGCATCAATTTCATCGATACAGCCAATGTTTATGCCCACGGCAATGCTGAGGTGGTCATAGGCAAAGCTTTGAAATCGGTGAATCGCGACTCTGTATTTTTAGCCAGCAAAGTATTTTTCCCTATGGGTGACGGACCCAATGACAGAGGGCTTTCGCGCAAGCATGTGTTCGAACAATGTCACGCCAGTTTAAAAAGACTGGACACGCCTTATCTGGATCTTTATCAATGTCACCGCTTTGACCCAGACACCCCCATGCATGAGCTTGTGCGCACCATGGACGATCTGGTCAGACAGGGAAAAATTTTGTACTGGGGAGTGAGTGAATGGAAAGCGGAACAGATTGAAGATGCGGTCATGACGGCACGCAGCTTAAATGCGGTTGCGCCTGTTTCCAACCAACCCTGTTACAACATGCTGGTGAGAAAAATAGAAGAGTCGGTGATTCCCAAGTCCTGGAGTCACGGATTGGGTCAGGTAGTGTTCTCCCCTCTGGCTCAAGGTGTTTTGACCGGCAAGTATGAAATCGGCAAAACTTTTCCCAAAGACAGCCGTGGAGCCGATGATCGTACAAATGTATTCATGCTTGGAAATAATCTGACCAGTGAGGCTAATTTGCAGAAGGTCAAAGAATTGAAAGAAATCGCCTCAGATCTCAATATCAGTCCTGCTCAGCTGGCGCTAGCCTGGTGCTTGCGTCTGAAAGAAGTATCCAGTGTCATATGCGGTGCCACTCAGAAATATCAAATTGATGATAATGTCAAAGCCGCCGGTTTGAAACTAAATCAGGAAATTCAGGATAACATCGAAGCCATTCTCACATCCGGCACTCTGGTTCGTTAAACCTCAATATTGATAACTTAAACGGGTAGAATGGAAGAGACACCTCTTTAGATTTAATAATGAAAAAACAAAAAATAAAGTCTCTGACAAGCCAGGTTCTGGCTCTGAGCATGCTTCTGGCTCCCACTTGCGCCCTGGCCCAAAACAGCCAGGATATAAATATGGAGCCGCAGCCGCGCCAGACAATTCCTATATTAAAACCGGAGGACGAGACTAAACCGGACCAGTTGCCTGATGCATCCACAAAAATACCCACTACTTCAGGCGAGGCTCCAGGGTCTGAGATAAAGCCGGAAGTTAAAAAAGAAAGCGAAACTGCAAGTGACGCTGTTCTGAACAATGAATCCAAGATTGACAAAAAAATAGAAGAAGACCTGAAAAAACAGTCAAAGACTGCAACTGCCGCCCCTGCCGTGACTACTCCGGATAAAGCCGGTGCTAATGCCGGTTCGATGAAACTTTTCGGACGTATTGAACAAATCTCGGCTTCAGGCGACTTGAAAATGCCTCTTTTGAAAGCTCTCACTCCGCAGCTTGACCCCAGAGGACTGACCGGAAAAATTGATGAGTCAAAATATTCAGGCACAATTGCCAAAGAATTCCCCAGCGAATTCAAAGGCACCTGGGGCGGAACTCTAAAAGTTTGGACATACAGCTACAGTCCGCTTTATTTGAAAATCGACCCGGCTGAAGCAGTCAGCATGGCCAAAATAATGAAACGTGACCGCTCCGGTGTGGCTAATTTTATTTTCCGCGAAGACAGAGCCCACAAAATGGCACTAGATCCCACATCAGTCTTGTTATCTGTGCCTATGAAAGATACCAATACTTATTCACAAATGATGAAAGGCGGCGGTCCCAATAATCTGGGCGTTTTTGCCAGCCAGTTCGAACAGATCATGGGCAATATGGAAACACCCTGTGTAGCAGTTCACTTTGACAATTATCGAGCTGACGGAGTGACAGAAACCGGCGTTTCCGGAAATAAATCAGCCGGTCAAGTTGTGAAGAACGTTTTGCGTCAGCTGGCTCCTCAAGTTGTGGAGCAGCAGATTGTTTCCAAATTTACTTCAATCATCAAAGGTACAAATAAAAAGAGTACCGGTTATTCAGAAAGTGTAATTCGTTTCAAAAAACTTTCACAAGGGCAACTCTATGTACTTGCCGCTTCAGTCAATTATTCTGACAAAGGTGAATATTTGAACAAGTTTATCATGTACGGCACAATCGACCGCGGGCGCATCATGGAAACCAATCCCATGGCATCAATGTCTAAAATGGTTCCCGGGTTGGGACCTGATATGATGAATAATCCTGCACTGAAGCAAATGTTCGGTGGTGGCTCGCCCGGTTTCGATCCTTCCAGGTTGCCATCAAATATGATGCCCAAAAACGGGCAGATGCCTCAAATGCCTGGTATGCAGGGAATGCCTGGCGGACTTGATTTCAACGAATTGATGAAACGGATGAGCGGTGGAAACTGACAATTTAGAAGAACTAATAGATCTCATTGATGAAATGATAGTGCAGCACGACTATCCCGGATTCGAGCCGCGCGCACTTAAACTGGGCTTGCCTGAATGGGCGAAAAAAGCTCCTGCTAAGACTTTTGCCATGGCTCTCAAGCATGAAAATATTTTTGTGCGTCTTGCCGCATTGAGATGGTTCCAGGAATCACCTGGAAAAATCAAACCGCATATCAATCTAATTTATACAGCCCTTGAAGACGAAGACCCTTATATTCGACTTGAGGCTGTGAGCTGTCTTGAAACATTGCGTCAGAGCGATGATGAGATGATTGGCAAATTATGCGCATTGAGTAATGATCAAGATCTTGAAGTGCAAAAAGAAGTGGCTAAAGCTCTAGGCAAATTGTGTTTGCGAGCCGGAAAAAAAACAGACGGCCATGTCATGGCTATTAAAGCTCTGGACAGTATGAGCGAAAGCAAAGATCCGCAGTTGCGATTGAAAGCTCAGAAAGCGCTGAGAAAGATTCAAGAAAACTGAATTAGTTAACGCTTATTCGCGAGAATAGAGAAAGGTTCCTTCGACTATGTCTTGTAAGCGTTCGTTGAATTTGTGCTCATATAAGAGCTTGGCTGCAAAATCATATTCGTAGTATTGCTCAAGAAAATTTGGATTGAAGTTTGCCATTTTCATAAACTCGGACAAAACCGCGCCAATTTCTTCATTCAGTTTGTCCAGGTCATTTAAAACTTCAACCGATATCGGTTGAGTTTTTGCATCTTCATTCAGATATTTGAGGTGAGCTGACGTTACGGACATTCCTATTGTCGAACCCAGCTCATGCAAACAATTCCTTATCATCTTTTCTTCAAGAGTTATGCGCTTTGCTGCCAGTTTGTTGATGATTTGCCCGATCAAGTGCAAATTGGCACTGAGACCAAGAAGGCAAGAACTCAAGCCGATTTCAATGTCAATATCTTCATTTGCTGATTTTTCTGTTTCAGTCATGCGCCTATTTTACTAGCAAAAGAAAAGACCTTCCCGGGGGAAGGTCTTTTCTTTTTGTCGTTCTGGAAAATCTATAAAGAACTAACAAATTGTAGGAACGTATGTTTTTTCCGGCACTTCGATTGAAGAAACCGAAATTTGGGCGCCTTGAGCGCGTCTGAAATTGTCGAGGTAGCGGCGCAGAGCTTCTCTTATAAGGTCTGAGCGGGTTCTGTGCTCACATTTGGCGATGAAATCAACTTGCTCGAGCATAGCCGGGGGTAGAGCGATGAGGACTTTCTTGGGCATGGGCATCTCCTTGGAAAAAAATTGGCGTGGCGTGACGAGGACGCAGAAAAACAACGTCTTTTTATGCGATCCGAAATCTTTTCACGGTTCTTAATAAAGACTAACCGCTGACTTGGTGGCGTTCGAATAAATCAACCACCTTCAACAGCTATTTACTTTACACACTTCAATGAATATCGTAAAGGTCCTAAAGGCGCATAAATGCCCATTTTAGAATCTAGTTCGATAAATGATTTTTTCTAAAATCGAAAAGATTGATAGCGCAACACTTTAGGGTTCATGCCGGTTACAAATAAGACTTTTGTATAGACATCGGGATACCCAGGGACATATATCTTTTTGATTCGATACTTGTATTTACAAAAAATTGTGCTAGAGCGCCAACCTACGTAGGTTTTCGTAGATTCTTGACTAAGGCGTTTAATGCCAAAAGAGCGTGCTTTTGCAGGAATAAAGTGAAAAAATGCATGCCGGCTTAAATCCGTAATCAGTAAAACAACTGGCAAAAAGAAAATCTCAAACATCAATCGTGATACCATAAGTGATACTAATTAATTGCTCATCAATTTAGTTATGAGGGAATATTGCTATGAGTTCGTCCACATTGTCGATTGCAAGCTGGAATGTGAATTCGATAAAAGCCCGACTGGATCACGTCTTGCAATGGTTGCAAGAAGCGCAACCCGACTTTCTGGCGCTTCAGGAAACGAAAACGATTGACTCGGCCTTTCCAGTAGAAAGTTTTGCAAACTTAGGTTACGAATCTGTTTACTTTGGTCAAAAAACTTATAACGGTGTGGCCATTCTTACGAAACAGAAAGTAGATAGTTTTGAGACGGGAGCGGCTAAATTCGCCACTCTTGAGCTTGCTGAAGGAATTGAAACTCATCAAGCCCGCTTTTTGCGAGTGAATAGTATGGGATTGAACATCATTGATGTATATGTACCAAACGGCTCAGAAGTAGGCTCTTCGAAATACGATTATAAACTTGCCTGGCTCAGAGCACTGAGAAAATATCTGGATCAGAATTTTTCACCTGAAGACAACGTCATAGTTCTGGGTGATTTCAACATCGCTCCTTACGATATAGATGTATATGATCCGATTGCAGTGGCAGGAGAAATACTTGTCAGTGAGGCTGAGCGTCAAGCGCTGGACAATGTGTGCAAATGGGGCGCCGATGCCGGCTATGGTTTACTGGATTCATTTCGCTTATTTGAAAGTGACGGCGGTCACTATAGCTGGTGGGATTATCGAATGCTTGCCTTCCAGAAAAAAATGGGATTCCGAATAGATCATATTTGGATATCTAAAAGCCTGGAGAAAAGATGTATAAGCGCTCGTATAGATCGTCATATGAGAAAACTGGAGAAACCCTCCGACCATGCTCCGGTTGTGACAACAATAAGTCTTGACTAATAAGATGCTAAAAACTGGAGCGGTCCAAAGACCATCTCCAGTTTTTGCTTCCCTCGATAAAAAACTACAGTCTATGCGCTTTTAGCCTCAGCCATAGCGATTTGATTGGTGCGAATGGTGAAATTCAGCAGGGCTTGATTCAAAGTCATTTTTTTACCTTGAGCAAGTGAGTAGAAAACCAGAGCCGAATCTATCAAATCTTTATTTCCCGGTTTGTACTCATAAAGTAGAACGCGCATTGCTTCCATGTTGCGAAAAGCCAGATTCAGAAGCATTTGTGAATCAAAGTACGCAGCCATTTCTTTGCTGGTTAGACTTTTTAAAAGTTGGCTGAAAATACTTGCATTTTGATCAAGCATAGAAACCAATTTTTCTTCGTCTTCATTTGCCAAAAAATTACAGGCTTTTAGAAAATCGAAAATGTTGTAGCTTGATTGAACCGAAGAGAAGTTCTTAAGAGATTGACAGGCAAACTGGCTTGAGATACGTCCTTTTTTGACAAAGCTCAACAGACTGAGTGCATAATTCAATAGTGAAATGCAAATCAGATTTTTTTCTAAAAGGAATGATCCGACAGGTAGGTTTGAAGTTCCTTTTTCTGCAAGCGCTTTTTCAAGTACTTCTCTTTTGACGCAGCCGGCCTCGACCAGTAAGTCACCAAGACGCATTCTCATTTCTTTTTCAACTGCTGGACGTTCAATAATTGGTGAATTGAGTTTGCGCATGGATTCTTGGATTCTCACAGTATTTTTTTGCATTTGCTCTGAGATGACTCCCAGTTTCACTGCTACATCACCCAATTTTTTTCCGGAGCTTTTGGCAATTTTCAAAGCCAGCTTAATTTTGAAAGGTGAAACCCCCAGTATTTTCAAAATATTTCCGAATTTGATACTGTCTGCATCGTTTGGATCCAGATAAGAGACTTGCAAAGCTTGACAGTAAGGGATTTTGAATATATTGGCGGTTTGCAAAACAAATCTGGCTTGACTTTGAGTGAGCATTTCGTTTCTTACCATCTCTTGCGCTTTGAGAACATCATCTATCATTTGTTCGCTTGTAATATTCATGAAAACCAGAGCTTTTCCAAGGGGGATGCCGGCAATACCGGCAAACTGCAAACCTTGTTCCAAATCCTCCGGGGAAACAAATGAGCATTTGGTCAAAATCATTCCCATTTTGTAATCTTGATTTGACTGAGAACTGAACATTGTTTTTTCTCCGGTGGGAAAACTTTCAACATGTTCATTATGGATTTTTTGAATCAGCCGAACAATTTGCAAACACGCATTGATTTTGCGGATTTACGCAAAATCTCACTCATCAGGCCAGTCGAAGTTATAGCGGCGCGAGAGAAAGCCTGCCATTTCGGTTTCCATTTCGGCAATCTCGTCTACATCTATATATCTTTGTCTGAACGCTTCAAGAATTATGCGTGCTCTTGTATTCAACACTTCCATTCCGGCCGATTCTTTAGTATGCGAATCGAGGTTTTTGACCAATTTCACGGATAAAGAAGAGATTCTGTTTTGTACACCGCGCACGCTTATATGCTCGCGGTCGGCAATAGCTTTGTCTGTCAATCCCAGTACCAGAGATACCAGAACCGAGTACTCG
>CAZEQP010000010.1:0-15923 GCA_964514345.1 uncultured Candidatus Obscuribacterales bacterium | reverse complement strand
TGGTAAGAGCAAGCATGATGACTGCAAGTATGGAAAGAGGCCAGCCGAATTTTTTCAATTTGCGATAGTCATATTTGCTCACCACAAACATCACTACAAATCCCAGCAAACAAGCGATTGTCTGCTTGCGCAGATATTGAGTGGCATCGTGATACTGATGCAGGGCCATGGGAGCGGACGAACTGAAAACAGCCATCAGACCGAATCCGCAAAGAGCGGTTACAACAACAATAAGGTGACGATTGGGCAGCCCGCGAAAAACTGAAGAGTACATTTCGGCAAAATCGTTGCCGTCCCCATTTTGGGTATCGTCAAATTTTCTTTTGCCTGCGTCTGCGCCTTTATTTGGCTTGAGACGCTGGCTCCGTCTTTCTTGCACGGACAATATTTTTGAAGACATGTCCTCGCTCCTCATAGTCCCTAAACATATCAAAACTGGCGCAAGCGGGAGAAAGCAGCACCGGACCGGAATTCAGTTCGGTTGCCAGTTTCACTGCCGCATCAAGAGTATCTGCCCGATGAATGTTCTGCACGTCCATCTGAGAAAAAGTACGATTGAAGCGTTCTGCCGCTTCTCCAATCAAAATGACGGCGCTGGTTTTCTGTCTTGCTTTCAGGGCCAGATCCTGCAATGACGTGCCTTTGTCTTTGCCTCCTGCAATCAGCACCACCTTTTGTTCACCGAATGCTTCCAGAGCTTTTATAGTGGATTCGGTATTGGTGGCTTTGGAGTCGTTATAAAATTCAATACCGTCTACGGTATCAACAAATTCAAGGCGATGTTCAAGAGCGGTGAAAGACTTCAGAGCCTCAGCAATAACTAGCGGTTCCACCCCCAGCAAAAGGGCGCATGATGCCGCCGCCAGGGCATTCTCCACATTGTGCTCCCCTTTTATTTGCAGTTCTTTTGTCTGACACAAAACATGTGCCTTCATATGACGGCGCAAACAAATGAAGCCATCTGAAATATAGGCTCCCTGGACACAGCCTTCAAGCTCGGTTTTGCAAGAAAATGGAAATATTTCAGCCATAGTGGGGACCGAAACCACAAGCGGATCGTCATAATTGAGCACAGCAAAAGAACTCATTGCCTGTTTGGAAAAGAGTTTTTGTTTGGCGGCTATATAGGGCTCAAGACCCCCATGCCAGTCCAGATGGTCGGGTGTAAGATTGAGCCAGATGCCGACTTTAGGAGCAAACTCACTGCAATATTCAAGCTGGTAGGAACTGACTTCAGCCACCAGATAGTCTATTTTTATGTGTTCTTCTTCGCTTTTAGCCAAAACTTCCAGAATGGGCACACCGATATTGCCGCAATAAGGAGCGTTCAAACCGGCAGAAGTAAGAATGTGGCTGACTAAAGCTGTAGTGGTGGATTTTCCGTTTGTGCCTGTCACAGCGACAATGGGGACCTTGCAATTGCGATAAGCAAATTCAATGTCGCTAATTACTTCAATATTTTTTTTGCGTGCCTGCTCAATAATGGGTAGAGTGGGTGCCATGCCCGGACTGACTATGCACATTTCGGCATTTTGCAAAGCCGCATCGGTGTGTCCGCCGAATTCGCAATTGACTGAGAATTTTTTCAGCTCGGCTTGAATCGGCTCAGCCACCTTTTCGACAGGGGCGGCATCAGAGACGAATATATCGAATTCAAGTCGCTTGAGATATCTGATAGAAGCCAATCCGCTTCTACCCAGCCCAAAGACAGTTACATTGCGATTTTTCGACTTCTCCACAGCCGTATTTTAACAACTTAGTCAAGCAACTACTACCCGAAATTATTAGCATTCGGGCAGCAGTCACCTGTATATCGCTTTTATATCGAGCCGCAGAATTTGTAAAAGCCGAGCCCCAGCCTTACCTGGCTGCTCTTTCTTTTTCTTTCATCTCGAGCTTATATGCCTTTTCTTTAAGATTTTCAATTTTCTTATTCAGCTTTTCCAGCTCTTTGGGAGGAATACTGGGGCTTAAAGCTATATAAGCGTTGTATTGATCGATTGCCTCTTTCAAATCTTTGGAAACCTGAGGTCTGACTTTTTCCAGAGTGGAGGCTAGCGAAAAGCGAGCCATAGGCACTTTGGGGTCACCATATATAGCGGCATGATATTTGTCGATAGCCGAGGGCAATTGCTTTTTGCGCGAAAGATCATCAGCAAGTGTAAGGTCTTGCTTGGCGGCATCTCGTGCTTTTGCCACAGAATTCAAACCACGTTTGGCTCTGGCTTCACCACCCGGGAAAGAAGTGGCCTTTTTGTAAGCGGCTTCTGCATTTTTCAGATCTTTGATCATCAAAGCCAGATCGGCTACGGCAAAAGCACCTTTAGCGTCATGAGCGTTGTTGATTACTGTTTGCAATTGTTGATCCGCTTCGGCAAATTTGTCCTGAGCGAGCAAGGCTTCGGCATAAGCGATACGCTCACCGTCATTAGTAGGGGGTTGTACCGATTTCAAATCAACAGGCTCGCCTGCCATTACTCTCATTTTCATTTGAGCCAGACGCAATTCCATATTGTTTGGATTCATCGCCACAGCTTTATCGATCATGCCTTTGGCATTTTCATATTCGTTAGAAACAAAGAAAGCGCTGTTGGCGTCTTTGTTTGCCTTGAGAAAATAACCGCGGGTCAATCCCTGGGCCGCTTGCGGGTCTTGCGGGTTGCGCTCAAGCACTCCTGAATATTCTTTGATGGCATCATCCAGTTTTTCCAGTTTCAAACTGAGATCCGCCACTCTCATGTGCAAAGGTGTGCTGTCAGGATTGAGAACCAGTCCTGATCTCACATCGGCTATAGCCAGCTCAAGATCACCCCTGGTTTCAGTGATGTCTGCTTTACCCAGATAAGGTTCTGGATTTTCAGGCTTGATGCGAATCGATTCGTTGAAGGCGGAAACGGCAGCAGTGGTGTTGCCCTGCGCGGCATAAATTTCACCGCGTGTCTGCCACACAGGAGCGCTGTTTCTGTTTTGATAAAGAGAAGTGTTCAATTCTTTTAGAGCTTCATCATACAAACCCTGCTTGAAATAAGTTCTGCCAAGACCATAGTGAGCGGTTGAATTACCCGAAGCCAGTGAAATTGCCGTTTTGAAATCAGCCACTGCAGAGGCGTAATCACCTTTGGTCAAATTGACCAGACCGGCACCACTGAATGCTTCTGAATAGTGAGGATCATTTTTTTGCGCTTCTTTAAATTCATTCAAAGCTTCATCCAGTCTGCCTTGAGTTCTATAAATATTACCCAGAGTGTAGTGTGCCTCAGGCATACCCGGATCTATATTGAGACCCATGCGTGCTTCAGCTTCCGCATTTTTCAAAATGGCATCGGCTTGATTGCGAATATTCTGGTTGGATGAT
Source organism: uncultured Candidatus Obscuribacterales bacterium (assembly GCA_964514345.1). GTDB lineage: Bacteria > Cyanobacteriota > Vampirovibrionia > Obscuribacterales > Obscuribacteraceae > Aved-18. The sequence goes on along the minus strand of CAZEQP010000010.1, from coordinate 12,568 downwards.
TGCAACCTGTTATACATCACCATAGCAAGACCGGCATGAGCAGGAGCATTTTGCGGATCCAGCTCCAGTGTTTTTTTAAATTCGGCTTCAGCGGCATCAAGCTTGAATTGCTTGGCCATCGCCATTCCGTATCCCACATGACCGGGAATTGATTTTGGATTTCTTTGAATGGCGTCGTGATACATTTGTTCGGCATCGGCGAATTTGCCCTGAATCATGGCCTCGTCGCCTAGAACAACGTCCTTTTCTAGTTTTACTTTGAATGTTTTCTTCTCTTTGGCCAAACCCTGGCTTCCATTGTTTGAATAAATGCCCATCACAGGCATGATGCTCAATGTGCAAGCTAGAATCGAACTGGTTAAGATACGCATATTTTTCTCCGTTGGGAATGCAGTAAAACTGCCCTTAGCACAGATGCCGATGACAGATGAAAAGGCAGGCAGGTGACAGATTCTAACCGGTTACGGAAGAAAACCAAATCCTGACAACCAATTGGGATAAACTCTGGGATAAACTCTAAACATTATGTCCGGTCATTCCAAGTGGGCTACTATCAAAAGACAAAAAGCGGTGGTCGACGCCAAACGTGGTGTCGTTTACGCCAAAATGTCTCGTGAAATTATTGTGGCTGCCAAACTTGGCGGTCCGGATCCACAAGCAAATTTCCGCCTGCGACAGGCAATTGAACGCGCCAAAGCGGAAGGCGTGCCCAATGACAATATTGAACGTGCTATCGAAAAAGGCTCCGGTGCTTCCGGTGCCAGTGATATGGAAGAACTCACATATGAAGGTTACGGTCCAGGAGGAGTTGCCATCCTGGTCAAATGTGCCACGGATAACCGTCACCGTACAGCCGGTGATGTGCGTTTTTATTTCTCCAAGAATGGTGGCAATATGGGCGAGTCCGGATGCGTGGCCTGGATGTTTAAAGAACGTGGCGAACTGACTATCGACAAAGACGCAAAATTGAATGAAGACGAATTGCTGTTAAGGATAAGCGACGCCGGTGCCGATGATTTGATTGACCAGGAAGACTATTTGCTGGCTGTATGCCAGCCTCAGCATTTTGAGAGCGTGCGCAACGCGGTGCTTGAAAGCGGCGCCAAATTAAATAGTGCCGAGCTTGTCATGTCACCGGATAACACTGTTGAAATCGCGGACAAAAACACCGCCCGCGCCTTGTTGAAACTTATAGACACGCTGGAAAATCATGATGATGTTCAGAATGTTTTTGCCAATTTCGACATGAGTAGCGAGTGGTTGGAAGAATTCGGACGCGAATAACAAAAATTGCCAAACGCATCCTTATATATAGGAATGCAAAAGATATAGGAACGCGGATACAAATTTATGGACAAATCCATTCTTGACAACTTTTGACAAGCCGAGTCGTTTGTAACAAAACAGCAACAAAGTCACTCTTTGAAACGACAGCTGTCAAGCGCATCGAGTTTTGCAATTCTTCTGTGGAAATCCTGACACTGCGCCGGTTTCATCTCTAGAGTCACGAAATTTTTGTCAGTGAACTCCTCATTACATGCATACTTGTTCATTAATTAGGACCGCTCAACCACTTTTGTTACGCTTCTTAACTTTAGCCGCCTCTTGCCCTTTACACCCCCATAACATTAGTTCGGGCTAAGAAAATGAACCGATATCGGTTCAGTCCTGGCCTGGGTGATTTCGATGCCGTATATACAAAGGCCGAGCAAGGCATATATTCGACAATTCTGTCAACGACACCAGTATTAGTTTTGTCTCAGCTTTGGCATTTTTCAAGCCAGGTGGCAAAAATTGAAGTTGTCGAGTGAACTTTGACTCGCTTGCTGCGAATTTGGTAACTTGGCGCCTGCTTCGGTTCTGCCGAGTGATCAACCCTATGAATAAGAACATAATACAAACATTGGCTCTAAGCACTCTGGCGCTGGCTACAACGGCTCAAGCGGCCTGGGCACAGCCTTGTGCAGCAGTCAGCGAGCGGAGAATTAAACCGGAAGTCTCCACCACGGTCTGGATGGACAACAAAGTGGAATACGCCACTGTCAGCATCAACGGCAGAGATATTCTTACTTATTCAAGTGAAGGCGAATCTTATTCAGGTTCCAGCGAAGAAAAAGCACAAAAATTCGTCGACAAATTTCAAGAGTGGCTCGATGTCAAACACGGCAATCTGGAACAGTTAACCGCCGGCATCGAAAACAATCTGGGTGTATTCAAAAGCGGAAGCGAAACCGCTATTAAGTTTGAAATACCTGATTCCAGCCCCAATATTGCTCTGGCTACAAACCAGGCTCTTACGGCAATAAAAGAAGCTTGTTTGATCAGACCTATTTCTGGCAGCTCCGGCCCTGGTGCAGGACTTGGACTTGCTTCAATAGATCCCGAAGAAGTGGATACTCAAGGACTTAGCAAATTTACCGGCAAAGCCTCCTGGTACGGCGGAAAATTTCATGGCAGACGCTCTGCCTCAGGTGAGCGTTTTGACTGCAATAACCTTACCGCCGCCCACCGCACCTTGCCGTTTGGAACCAAATTATTGGTAAGAAACCGTCGCACCGGCAATTCATGTGTTGTAAAAGTCTCTGACAGGGGTCCCTACTCACATGGACGAGTTATAGATCTTTCCATGGGTGCAGCCAAACAGCTGAACATGATATCTTCCGGCGTAGCCATGGTTGATGTCTTTGTCATGAATTAAGGTGTCTATACACTCTTCGCCCTTTACAATTGAGCAGCTAAGCGAATCGGCTACTTCGGTTCTGCTAAAATGCTCTGTCTCATGACCCAGACCCAATTAAAACAAAGAGTTCGCATCGCACCCTCGCCCACAGGCAAACTGCATCTGGGCACGGCTCGAACAGCGCTCTACAACTATCTTTATGCCAAAAACAAAGGTGGCGATTTTATTCTGCGCCTGGAAGACACTGATTCTGAGCGTTCGCGCGAAGAATACACCCAGGACATTATTAATGGACTTAAATGGCTGGGATTGACCTGGGATGAAGGTCCCGACATAGGCGGTCCTTATCCGCCTTATCGACAGACTGAAAAAGAAGAGCATTATCAGAGCGTCGCCAATAAACTGATTTCAAACACTTTTGCTTATTTGTGTTACGCCACACCGGAAGAACTGGCAGCTTTGAAAGAAGAACAAAGTCACAAAGGTCTTGCTCCGCGTTATGACAATCGTGGTCGAGAATTGAGCAAAGAAGACCACGAACGTTTCGAATCTGAAGGACGCGTTCCATCTATCCGGTTTCGGGTGGAAGAACCGCAAGATATTCATTGGGATGATTTGATCAAAGGACGCATTACAGTCGGAAGCCAGGATCTCGGTGGTGACCTGGTCATTGTGAAATCATCAGGTATTGCCACTTACAATTTCGCCGTAGTGGTCGATGACATTGACATGCATATGAGCCTTGTATTGCGCGGCGAAGATCATATTCACAACACGGCAAAACAACTTTTGCTTTTTGAAGCACTCGGACACAAGCCACCTCAATTTGCGCATGCAGCCTTGATCTTCGACAAGGAGCATAAAAAGCTTTCCAAACGCGCTCATGGTGAATTTGTGCATATCGATGCTTACAAAACAGACGGCTATATGCCTGAAGCCATCGTAAATTATCTGGTGCAAATGAGCTGGACGCATCCTGAAGACAAAGAATTTTTCAGTCTGGATGAGGCGGCGCAAGTATTTGATGTGCACAAAGTGAGCAAAAGTCCTGCCGTATTTGATCCGGACAAATTGAACTGGTTCAATGCTCACTACATCAGAGAATTACCACTGGATGTGGTGTGCGAGCGTGCTCGTCCTTATCTGACCGATTTTGATTTGAGCGAACTTTCAGACGATCAGTTCAAGGCAATGATTTCAGTAACTAGAGAAAGCATCACCAAGCTTTCACAAATCAAAGCCAACTCAGCTGTATTTTTCGGTCAAAAAATCGAAATACCACAAGAAGTGCAGGAAGAAGCGCTTCATCAGGACAGTGCCTCTGCCGTGTTGAAAAAAATGCTTTCTGAACTGGATAAAATTCCCTTCGGAGATCCCTCAGGCACCAAAGAGTTTGTGAACAAAATTGGAAAAGAAACCGGAGCCAAAGGCAAAAAACTTTTCCAACCGATCAGAGCAGCCGTATGCGGACAAGCACACGGTCCGGATCTTGGATCGGTTATTTCCTGCCTGGGAGAAAAGAAGGTGAAGGCACGTCTTGAGTCAGCTCTTTTGATGTGCAAAAATCCCGACTAAGAATTTAACGCCGTGAATGAAAAGTCAATTCAAATCTATAACACCCTTTCAGGCAAGAAAGAAACTTTCCAGCCGTTAGAAGGCAAGCAAGTAAAAATATATTCTTGCGGACCCACTGTTTATGACTGGAGCCATCTTGGACATGCCCGCAAAGAAGTGGTCTGGGATGTGGCTCAACGATATCTGCGTTACAGCGGTTACAGCGTCACTTATATTCGCAACATCACCGACATCGACGACAAAATTATCAATCGGGCAGCGGATCTCAGCATTTCAGCCGAAAAACTGGCCCGTCATTTCACTTACACTTTTTGGGACGACATGCACAATCTGAATGTGCAATCACCTGATCACGAGCCCAAAGCAACTGAATTTGTCAGTGCCATGATTGAATTTGTAGACGGTCTCTTGAAAAATGGTCATGCTTATCAAAGCGGTTCAGATGTTTATTTCGACGTGATGTCCTTTGAGCCATATGGTGCTCTATCCAAACGTAAAGTGGAAGACTTGATGACAGGATCAAGAGATCAAGTTCTGTCTCAAGAAGAACTGGCCGAACGCAAAAAACACCCCGCCGATTTTGCACTGTGGAAATCGATAAAAAACGACTCCAAAAGCGCTCTGGCTTCCACCTGGGAAACGCCCTGGGGCAGGGGAAGACCGGGCTGGCATTTAGAGTGCTCAAGCATGATTAAGCATGTGCTGGGTGAAACGATTGATATTCATATCGGCGGAGAAGATCTGGTTTTTCCCCACCACGAAAATGAACTGGCCCAGTCTCATGCCCTGCATGGAAAGCCGCTTGCCAAATACTGGATGCATAACAGCTTTGTGCAAGTTTCATCAGAAAAAATGTCAAAGTCGCTGGGCAATTTTTCCACCATCCGCGATATTTTGAAAACTTATTCTGCCGACACAGTCAGACTGTTCATCTTGCAGACTCATTATCGTCATCCTATCGACTTCACTATAGAGAGTCTCAATGCCAGTCGCCAAGCCATGTCACGTCTTTTGCGAGCAGTCATTCAAGCGAAGCCTGAATTTTTGAATGAACTTGCAAGCCATCGCGAAATGGTCTATCTGGGAGCCCGAATACCTGCTAAGCATGTTGCTCTCAGCCAGGAGTGCTTAAACGACCCTGAAAGCAACAAATTCATCGATGAATTTGAAGATGCGATGAATAACGATTTCAATACTCCTCAGGCTTTATCCGCCTGTTTCAATTTAGCCGATAAAATTTTTCAAGAAAGCTCCGGGTCAAAAGCAGCCAATTTAGCTTGCCTGCTGGCTTTCCATTTGCAAGTTTTGGGCTTCAAGCTGACTGATACACGCAAAGAGGTGGGACCCGAAACAGGAAAATTAATACTCGATTTAATTGTTGATTTACGTCAGGAAGCGCGTGAAAGAAAAGACTATGCCACATCGGACTCGATCCGCGGCAGGCTTTCCCAGTGCGGCATTACATTGATGGATAATCAAAGCGGCAAATCGGCCTGGGAGCTGGGCTGAGTTAATCTAGCCTGATAATGCCTTGAAGCCTGATTATTTTTGCTTCCCAGCCTATTGACGCATCACAAAACGATCATATACGATCAAATTATTAGCGGGGCTTAATTTTTACAAGCTTATCTGGTGTTCTTAGCGAACAACGTGATTGTTCAACTCTTAGTATTATCGAGGTGCTTATGAAACGCAAAGTTTCCGGTTCGGACATAAACCTGTCGGCCTGGGCGTCTAAAACAAGAGACTGGCGGCGCAAACAGAAGGGTAACGTACTCATTCTGATTCTTGCCGTCACCCTCGGCATAATTACCGCTCTCATCATTTTCATGATGAGTTATGTGCGTTTGATGGGTACACAGTCGGAGCAAAAAACAGCCATTGAAGCAGCCGCGCTTGCTGCCGCCCGCGAAATGAGCAAAATTGTGGTCAATACTCCGCAATTTGGTTATGTCGGACTTTCAGACTCGGCTCCCAACGGAAACGGAACAGTAGTCGGCGACGGATATGACACATCAGTGCACAGTATCAACACTTTGCTTGGAACCACCCTGGTCGACTATCTGGTGGGTGAAGACATCGGTAATGTTAGAGGCGGTCCCGAAATAAGAGAACTGGCAAGACAAGACCTGAACAACGCCAGGACGGCAGCCGCTACTTTGATGACAGCTCTGAACAACTCCATCACTTCAAGCGGAACAGGAACAGACAAAAACGGAGCTGTTGTCCGTCCCTATCAAGAAGCGCTCAACGCTTATAACAGCAACCAGATACGCATTGCCGGCTCATCCAATTATGTAGCCGGCTCATTGCAATTGCAACTCGGCGCCATAACAGGAGGGGCTCCTACCAATGTGCGCTTGCCTGTGGGTTGGTCCGGCTCATGGCCTTCATCTCAGACTGCAAACGGAAGATATAAGTCTTACACCACTTTCAGCAGAGGCGGCAATAACTGGGTATTTGCCGGAATAGACGAGACCGTGAAATTGCTTGATCCCAACAAATGGGTTCCCAGCATAGGCTCTTTGCCTTATGAATTTGACACTATAGTGAGAGCGCAAGCCACTCAAAACGTAAATGACAATGGCACCACCCGCAGTATCATGTCCGCGGCAGTAGCCCAACCAGCCAGTGTTTATGACCCATTACCGGCACCGGGAGCGCTTGTAGCCGCCTATCCGGATGGACCTCCTACCGGAGCATGCCTGCAGAATCAACTGGCAGACCTGCTTCTTGATTCAGGCTGTATGAATGACGGTGACGACGATTGCGATATACTCACCTGCACCAATGGCGACTACCCGGTGGACGGCGGAAGCTCACTTGTAGCCAGTCCAGGACTCTGGCCTTTAGGTTCGTTAGATCCCAACAAAAAGGCTCATAATGCATGCAGGGTCGCTCTTTACGACTGGCTCAGACGCGGCGGAACTAAAGTTAATGTGGGTGCTGTCAGAGGCGCTATCGATACAAACTGGGGAGGAGCACCCGGGAATGTGCCCTGGACAGCGGCAGGAACCGGCTCTGGCATTCCCGGCGGAGTGGCATACATTTACCGTTTTGCCTCAAATGGAGACGTGACTTTCCAGAGCAAACCTATCAAGCCTCTCAAATATTATGTGGTTGGAGAGCGTCAGGTAATTTTTGAATCTCTTGAAGTGCTGACCAACGGCGCGCCTTCAGTTTTGAAAGTTACAGGCATCAATCTTGGTCCCAAACACGGAGACGTGGTGGGAGAAGCATGGTTTGAAACCAAGTACGACCTTTATTTGCGCGACTTCGGACGCATTCTGGGCAGCACCTCAGGCGGCAAACACGCCGGTGAGCCTATAGACGACGACCTGGTGGCTATCAGAAAAACCGACCCGAATGCAATAAAACTGGCTCACAGCACAAATTCAGGTGCCGGCACTTGTCCAATTGTTTATTGCAGCGGTATGGGTGCAAAAACCAAATCTCAAAGCCCGCCTCCAGGATTGGGCGCCATCCCGATTGTAAGCCCTCAGAATGACTTTGCTTATGTCTGGGGTGGAACAGCTGCAGCAGTAGACACCAATGCAACCAAATACAAAACTTACGCCTCAGGCGGCAACGGACTGCGCCAGACTTATCAAAGAAACGGCACAGTGGCTGAAATTCGTTTGCGCAGACAGGTCGACGTTTATATTGTGGACACTGAAACTGGTTCTTCCATTAAAATAGACAATGGTTATGTGCAACTGAAATAAATCTGGCTCTTTTTAAGATTTGCCTCCAGAACGCCCGGGTATAGACCTGGAAAACAAGGCGTTTGCACTCACAGTTGGAGGATTAGAACCGGACATGAAAATGAGTAAGAGAAATCTGGCACTGCAAGCTTTAAGTTTGGGCATTCTTTTAGGCTGGAGTACTTTTGTTCCGGTGCTGGCTATAAGCTCCAAAGAGGCTACTCAAGCCATCAATAATGCCCGAGTTCTGGCTCCAGGAACCCAGCTGAAAGTGAATGTGGTAAGAGGGCTTGCCACCATTTCCACATTCAGAAATGAACAAGCTAATGATAAAGACACAAAAATCGAGGCTCTGCTTGTAAGCAAAACATTATTCGATATGCCTAAAAGTGATATTGCCAATGTGAGCATTTATTTTTATGAGGCTCGAGATCCAAAACAATTCAAAACAATCACCATCACAAAGGGTGATGTGGCTGCTTTTGGCGCCGGTCAAATTTCTCAAGACGAATTGCTTACTTCTTTGATACTTAAATCAGGCGCCATCCAGGACAAAGCCCGCATGATTGAAAACTATTTAATGCTCACATCAGCCAGCCGACGCAAAATGCAAATTTCAGTAAATGGCGAAGAAGTGAACGTCACAACCGATATGCCGGCCAACACACCGGATCGCGAATATAAATACGAAGCTTTAAGAATAGCCGAAACGGCTCTGCAACAAAGTGATGCCGGGTCGGTGACACGAGTGAACATAAAGTTTTTCACTGTGGGAGGCAAAGCCGCCAAGGGAGAATTCAAACAAGTTGTTGTTCCAGTTGCTCAGATACAGGCTCTGGACTCTGAAGTGCAAAAAGCTCTCGGCACAGTTACCCTATCAAAAGGCGTTGCCACTCTAAGTGCTGACGAAATTGAAATTATAGACGGCCCACTCAAAGCCGAACGCCAGTTTTTGCTTGCCGGAATTACTGAACTCGAGCAAATGGGAGTGGGCACTGCCGCTTTCATTAACGCTTTTCTTGCCATGGAACAACAAGTAAAAGACGGACGCACTCAAACTCTAAGCAGTCAAATTGAGTCATTAAGTAAGAGCATTGAAACTCAAAAAGAGACTTATAAAGCAGCAAAAAATTCCAAACCTATTCATGCCGGCGGTAAAGACGACGGATGCGGACCGGCAGACATATCCGGTTTGAAAACCAGCTCCAAAGGACAAATAAACCGCTGGGCCCTTGGTTATTTTCCATTGCCTGAAGCTGATATTTTGAAAGATCCCAATGGTTATCTGGCTGAATGCAAAGCAAAATTTGAAGTGCAAGAAAAGAAAAAAGCGGAAGAGTCACCTAAATTTGTCTGGGCTTTGTTATGGTTCGCCGAAGTGCTCAGAAACAACAAACGTGACAATGAAGCCAGCGCATTTGAAAGACAATCTCAAACAATAGCGGCAGCCCTCAGAGCCAAACAACCAACACGCTAGTTGGAACCAGGTTGTAGTTTTTTCTTTTCTTCCCCAGAGATTCTTTTGTACCTGATGAAGGCTTGATTGACCAGGTCCTCGCTGCGCTCTTTTTGATTCTGGTCAAGAGCGTCATATATCTCTGAAATGGCGTTGACGTCTTGAGAAGCTTCACCGTGATAAATTTGGCAAACATAATCCTGCCCCTGAGCCAGCGCAGCAGAACAAGCCTCGTCGCGGTCTTTTCCTTCCCCTTCGAAAATTTTTCCTATGACCGATTCAGCCGCTTTATGAGCTGTTTTTTTTGAGCTTTCATAAACCAGCCGACAGATTTTTTCGTGCCCTCTCTCATGCGCCACCACATCCGGTGCGGCATTCTCGGGAAGCCAGATGATCACTGGAGCACTCAATGATATATGCACTTTTTTAATACACAGAGAAACGAAATAATTGCCGTTCGATTTTTTGTGTTCTTCTTTTATGTCAAATTCAAAATTATTCTGACAGCCAAAATCCCATTCCGTGACTGCTTGTTGATCCTTTTCCAGAGCGATTTCAGGTCCATTGCCTTCAAAATCTTTTCCCAGATATGATACTTTGCTTTTCATCGGCGATTGACTTACTTCCACCGGATCCGACGAACAGGAGGCAAACAAAAACATTGCCAGAACAAGAGAACAAGGACTTTTTTTTCTAGATATTAAAGCGGAAATTGATGCAATCACCATCTTGCACTTTGTATTCTTTGCCTTCAAGACGCACCAACCCCTTTTCCTTGGCTTGATTCCAGCCGCCGTTGTCGTGCAAAGCCGAATAGGCTACAACTTCTGCCCGAATAAAACCTCTGGCTATATCGCTGTGAATTTTTCCGGCAGCTTCTTGAGCCGGAGCATCTTTTGTAATCGTCCAGGCTTTTACTTCGTCCTCGCCCACAGTAAAAAATGCGATTTGTTTCAGAAGTTGATAGGCTGCTCGAATCAGCTTATCTCTGCTTGCTTCCTGAATTCCCAGAGCTTCCATAAACTCTTGTGCTTCTTTTGGATCGTTATTATTTAGTTGGGCAATCTCCGCCTCAATTTTGGCGCAAAAACTGACCATTAGAGTATCAGTGGTTTTCGCCCACTCACTGAGCTTTTCGATGACAGGCAAAGATGTTTTATCCATGTCTGATTCAGAAATATTTGCCACCAGCATAAGAGGTTTTTGCGAAAGAAAAGTGTAACCTCTAATGCTTTGCTGCTCATCGGCTGTCAATTCAAGTGTACGCAAAGGCTGTTCAGAACCCAGATGTTCACTGAAGCGAGTGAGAAGTGATTTTTCTTCTTCTGCTTTACTTTTATCGGTGCCTTTTTTGCGCAGAATTTCTTGATCTATTTTGGAAAGACGTTTTTCCACCACAGAAAGGTCGGCAAGAATCAGCTCTAATTCCAGGTTTTGAGCATCCCGCAATGGATCTATATTTCCCGATGGATGAGGAACAGCATCATTTTCAAATGCGCGGATCACATTAACAAGCGCATCGACCTGCCTCAAATTGCTCAACAACTGAGGAGACAATTCTTCCTTTTTAGGGCTGCCGGAAGACATGCCGGCCACATCTACAAGCTCAATAGTGGCAGGGACATTTTTCTTGGGTTTATAATGGCCGCGCAACCATTCCTGTCTTTCATCAGGAACCGACACCACCGCAAAATTGGCGGTAGTATCGGATACGGCGGCAAAACTGCGAACTTCGGCACTGCCACCGCTGATTGCATTAAGTACCGTCGTTTTACCTGAAGTTGGTAGACCTATGATACCTACTTTCATTTTTCAGCTTTCACGTCTCAACTTTCTTTATGACCACAAACTGGCGGAGAGGGTGGGATTCGAACCCACGTGGCTATTAACCCATCCGCTTTCGAGGCGGCGCCGTTATGACCGCTTCGGTACCTCTCCTCAATATAGGAAGAATTCTAACATCCAATATTTTATTGACAACCAAAGCGCGCTGTGGACCTACAAGATCCGCAACTAAAAAATGAACCGATATCGGTTGATTTTTAAAGGCTATGATGTCCCGGACGCTTGGCGATGCGGACTTTGGTTTCCACTTCGTTTTTCAAAGTGGACATGACATTGGGCATGTCGGCATGGCATTGTTTTTTGATTAAGAACTTAGGAATTAACATACCGCCGTCTACAAAAGAGGCATAAGTCACCATAGTGGCTTTTCCACCATCTTGAGGCTCAAGCTTCCAATATCCTTTTACTTGCTTGAAGGCACCTTTGATACGAGTCCACTCCATGTAATACGGTCCCTTTTCTTTCACTCTCAATGTGTATGAGAAGGTACCTACAGGACCTGAAGGGGCTACAGTATGTGAAATTATCTTTTCCTGCCCGTTGGCTTCTAGAACGTTACAGGCTTTCACCATACCGAAAATGCGATAAGCATTATCGTAATCGGACAAAATCTGCCATATTTGATCAGGCGGGGCTTTGATTAGCTGTTTGCAAACCGAATAAGAATCTCCGCCGATATCCGACTGGCTGACGGCAACTTCATCAGTCACTTGTTTAGCCCAAGCGCTGTCCGAATTCAGGTCGGGCGATGCCACACCCAAACCAGCGATTACCGAAAAGGCTATAAAACCAGTCCGAACACCCTTCTTAATCGATTTGAATTTGATATTTACGTTATTCATGAATGTTTTATTACTGATGATGCCCACCAAATTTTCCTTTCTGTTGCTTAGCACTTTAGTGAAGTGCAAGGGACGGGGAGACAGTTGATCTGGACCTCTATTTGAAGAATTTACTTGGTGTCAAATACAATACTGAAAAAAATTTCATTGTCAACGGTTATATCGGTAAAATCAATCAGACCCCTAACTTAGCCCGGCTTCGAGCAATCGCTTGACAGTCGCCTGAATTGATTATCGGGCTAAGTGCAGAACTTTGACATCATGCCACAAGTACATTCTGCAAAACAAGTAATTAAATTTCAACCTCAAAACCTGGATCTTTACAGGGATATATAAGAAAAATACACACAAAATAGTTAGTGCTTATCATTTAAACCTGCACCAGTTCCGGATAAGCGGTTTTTTACAAAAATAATTTCATCTTCTTTGGAACTGATAAGCTTGTCCAGTTTTGCATTCAAGGCTT
>CAZEQP010000009.1:0-16302 GCA_964514345.1 uncultured Candidatus Obscuribacterales bacterium | reverse complement strand
GTGAGATGGTGAACCGCTCTGATGATAAAGTGGAAGTGGTGTCGAGTCGGCTCGAAACTTATAAACGCGAAACCAAGCCTTTGATTGATTTTTACAAGCAAAAAGGCGTTTTGCAATCACTAAATGCCGACGACGCACCAGAGCATATTTTTGAAGAAATACTGAAAGTGCTCAAAGTACCGGTCAAATAAAGGCTTCATACAATGATAGTCACTCTGGATAAAGACCTGGAATTGATCCGCAAAGCGGGCAAACTTGCCGGCGAGATTTTGGAAATGCTCACTAAAAACGCAAAAGCCGGCATTTCCACACTTGAGCTTGACCAGATGGCCGAAAAAGCCATTCGCAATGAAGGCGCAATCCCCACGTTCAAAGGCTATCGCAATTTTCCCGGCACTCTGTGCATTTCTATTAACGAAGAAGTGGTGCACGGCATACCAAGCAAGTCGCGCATCATCAAAGACGGAGACTTGTTGAGCATGGATCTGGGTGTCACTTTTCAAAGAGAAGAAAACGGCAAAAAACTGGATCTTATCGCTGACACTGCGGTCACTGTGGCTGTCGGTGCAGTGAGTAAAAGGCAGGAGCAGTTGATAATCGACACTCGTGAAAGTCTTTATGCAGGCATAAAAGCATCACGCGCTGGAGCCAGCCTTGATGACATCGGCGGCGCGGTAGAAGATGTGGGTAATGCCGGAGCTTATGGTATCGTGCGTGAATACGGTGGTCACGGCATAGGTTATGTGCTTCATGAAGAACCGTTCATTTTCAATTACCGCACCGGTAGTAAGACTCGCTTAAAACCTGGTATGGTAATAGCCATTGAACCCATGTTTAATCTGGGTGGTGACAGAGTGCGCACCAAACAGGATGGGTGGACGGTTGTAACGCAAGATTACAAAGCATCTGCACATTTTGAGCACTCAATTTTGATAACAGAAGATGAGCCGGAAGTGCTCACCAGAAGACCGAACGAGGAAGCCGGATGGCAAAGCAAAGCGTAATCGAATTCGAGGGAACAATCCGGGAATCCTTGCCCAATGCCATGTTTCGGGTAGAGCTCGACAACGGCCACAAAGTTCTGGCCCACATTTCGGGCAAAATTCGCAAAAACTTTATTAAGATTCTTCCCGGTGATCGAGTGCGTGTAGAGCTGACACCATACGACTTAACGCGCGGCCGTATCACCTACAGAATCAGAGAATAAGGTACAATTATTGATTCGTCTTGGGATCTTTTAGGTAATCCTCAACGGATTTGCCCGGAAGCCCCCCAGACTTGGCTTGAGATGCCTCTTGGGTCTGACGCCTGAGGCAGGCAATCTCGGTTGCAAAGAACACGGATAAAGGTAGAAATCATGAAAGTTAGAGCTTCTGTGAAGAAAATTTGTGAAAAATGCAAAGTAATTCGTCGTAAAGGACGAGTTGCAGTAATTTGCGAAAACCCCAAGCACAAGCAGCGTCAGGGATAATTTCACAAAAGTACTTATAGATAAAAGAAAATAAATTTATTGGAGGACCACTAGGTCATGGCAAGAATCGCCGGCGTCGATTTACCCCGCAACAAAACCACAAAATATGCACTTTGCTACATCCACGGGATTGGCAGAACATCAGCTGAAAAAATTTGTGCCAAGTTGAACATTCCGGACAAAAGACGTGTGCACGAATTGAACGACGACGAAGTAGCCAAACTTCGCGAAGAAATCGAGAAAAGCGGTCTCTACACCATTGAAGGTGATTTGCGCCGGGTTGAAGGTCTCAACATCAAACGTTTGATTGAAATCAATTGCTTCCGCGGACAGCGTCACAGACGCGGTCTTCCCACTCGTGGTCAGCGCACCAAAACAAACGCCCGCACCCGCCGCGGTCGCAAGCGTATGACTGTTGCCAATAAGAAAATTGCACCTTCTAAAGGCTAATCTACTTAGATTGGATGGCATTCTGATATACATTCCGTATAGAAACGCTTAATTACTGACAATCTCCATTAAAATTAAACTTCCCCAAAAGAAATAAAGACAAGGACAGAGGATCGAAAAATATGGCTAAGGTGGCAAAGGCTCGCACTAAGAAAAAAGAGAAACGCATTGTTCCTCAAGGCGTGGTGCATATTCAGAGTACTTTCAACAACACCATTATTTCTTCAACCGACCCGCAAGGACAGGTGATTGCCTGGGCTTCTGCAGGCACCGTCGGTTTTAAGGGCGCCAAGAAAGGCACCCCGTTTGCCGCTCAACAAGCAGCGGACATTGTGGCCCGTCGCTCGATGGATTCGGGCATGCGTCAAGTGGAAGTGCTGGTCAAAGGACCGGGCGCCGGACGCGAAACGGCAATCAGATCTTTACAGGCGGCTGGACTTGAAATAACCCTGATCAAAGATGTTACACCCATCCCCCACAACGGATGCCGTCCTCCTAAGAGAAGACGAGTATAAGAGGAGTTACGAACTTGGCAAGACACACTGACTCTGTTTGCAAATTGTGCAGAAACGAAGGCGTAAAGCTGTTTCTCAAAGGCTCGCGTTGCTTCACGAGCAAATGCGCTATCGAGCGCCGTCATTATGGTCCCGGTCAACACGGACAAACCAGAAAGAAACAGTCTGAATACGCGCATCAATTGAGAGAAAAACAAAAAGTCCGCAATATGTACGGTTTGTTGGAAGGCAAATTCTCTTCCTATTACCGTATCGCTTCAGGACAAAAGAAAGTTCCAACCGGTTTGAAAGTTCTGCAATTGTGCGAATCCAGACTGGACAATATCGTGCACCGCTCCGGTTTGATACCGTCGCGTGCAATGGCTCGTCAGCTAATCGTCCACGGTCATTTCACCGTCGACGGCAAAAAGACCATGAGCCCCTCCTACCAGCTCAAAGCCGGTCAGGTAGTGGCAGTTGCCGAGAAGAGCAAAAAGCTGGTCAAAGATATTCTGGAAAAGAACCCCACAATGCCCAGTTTGAAATGGGTAACTACAGACATGGACAAATTGTCTGCATTCATCGTCAACCCGCCCTTGCGTGAAGATCTGGATCAAACAATCAAAGAAGCACTAATCGTCGAATATTACTCAAGAAAATAGTTTTTAAAAGTAACGGCACAACAACGGAAATGGTGGAATACAAGTGAACAACGATTTCAACCGACAATACGGAATCAATATGGGTGGCGGAAGCTCGAGCGGCTACGGCGGCTCCGGATCCTCCGGCATCGGTTCTGGAGGCATGATACCGCGTCCCAATACTCCTGCCCCCGGCGGCGGTGGCGGCGGCGACTGGGGTTATATGCCCAACACAAGCCCGCGCGAGCCCATCAAAATCAAGTGCCTTGAAAATAAAACACATGCCGACGGTTCGATTTACGGCAAATTCGTAATCGAGCCTCTAGAAAGAGGATACGGCACCACTGTCGGAAACTCATTGAGAAGAGTTCTTCTTTCTCACTTAGAAGGATCCGCTGTAACAGCCGTCCGAATCGAAAGCATCACTCATGAATTCACAACCGTCCCCGGTGTTGTAGAAGATGTCATCGACATCATGCTGAACCTGAAAGGTCTTGTAGTGAAAACATTCAGTCAGGACCCGCAATATCTGCATCTTGATGTAGAGCGTCCAGGTCCTGTCACCGGCCGTGATATCTTCTGCCCGGCTGATGCCACCATAATCAACCCCGACTGGCAGATATGCACATTGGCTGAAGGCGGCAGAATCCGAGCTGAAATCACAGTTGAGCGCGGTCGCGGTTATGTACCTGCCGATGCCCACAGCCAGTTCAAACAAGCAATTGATGTGCTGCCTATCGATGCCGTCTACATGCCGGTTCGCAAAGTCTCATACAATGTCGAGCCCACCCGAGTGGGCGAATCAACCGATTTCGACAAATTGACCATTGAATTGTGGTCCAATGGAGCTATCGACGCATCGGAGGCTATTTCGCAAGCCGCTCGCCAGCTCATCGAGCATCTTATTCCAATTGCCGAATTGTCAGGCAAGCCGATGGTGGCTACCACCACCGCGCCTGCTCCGCAAGAAGGCAAGCACTCATCAATCTCGATTGAAGAGCTCGAACTTTCAGTTCGTGCCTACAACTGCTTGAAGAGAGCCAATATCAATTCGCTGGGCGAGCTTCTCAAACTCACTTATGACGATTTGATGAACATCAAGAATTTCGGTAAGAAATCGGCTGACGAAGTCATGGAAAGACTGAGACAGTTTGGCCTTACCCTTGACGATATAAACAAGGACAAATAAAAGAGGGATATCATGCGTCACCGTAAGTCTCGCCACCACTTAAGCCGCGCTGCCGATCAGAGAAAGGCTTTGTTGAGAACATTAGCCACTGAATTTCTCCGCCATGGAGAAATCATCACCACTCTGGCTAAAGCCAAAGCTTTGCGTCCTCATGTGGAGAAGCTCATTACCAAAGGCAAAAAAGGCTTTGTGAAAGACTACAAAGCTCAATATGATAAAGCCAAAGGTGGAGACAAAGAGGCTATGAAAGAAGTGCTCAAATCAGTGCACTTGCGCCGTCAGGTAAATCAGGTCTTGTATGATCGCGACGTGGTCAAAAAGGTGTTTGAGGAAATCGCTCCTCAATATCTTGAGCGCCAAGGTGGCTACACCCGTATCATCAAATATCGTGAAAGACGCGGTGACAACGTTCAGTTGGCCATCATCCAACTTGTTTAAGCTCGCTTGAAGTTCTAAATAGTTGCCTCGCATTGCTCTTTTAATCGAGTATTCAGGAAAATCCTATCACGGCTCCCAGACTCAAAAAGGAGTGAAGACTGTCCAGCAGGATCTGGAATCTGCTCTTTTCACTCTGGCAAAAAAGCGCGTGCCTGTAATTTTTGCCGGACGCACTGATTCAGGAGTCCATGCAAAGGGTCAAGTTGCTCATTTTGACTGGTCAATTGATTCTCAATCCAGTGTCGATTCTGAAATAGACTTGGAAAAACTGGTAAACAGCCTTAATGGTATTACCGGCAAGGGCATGTCCATCATTGGCTCGCAAATAGTTCCTGCCTCATTTCATGCCAGAAAAACGGCATTGTCAAGAGAGTATGTGTATCGAATTTTGAACCGCAAATATCGTTCGCCCCTCTTAAAAGATACACATTTTCTGGTGAAATACCCTCTGGACCTGGAACTCATGTCCCAGGCGGCTTGCGAGCTTTTGGGCAAGCACAATTTCAGTGCTTTTCGCTCGGCAAACTCAGACTTGAAGGAAATCAGCAGCCCTGTTTGCCGAGTGGAGCGATGCGAGATCTTGAATAAAGGTGAAGGAGAGCTTGAATTCTGGATTCGTGCCGACCACTTCGTGTACAATATGGTGCGTATAATTGTGGGTACCTTGGTTGAGATAGGTCTGCACAAGCGAAGTATTGAAAACTTAGCTGGCGCCCTCGACAAACTGGACCGAAACTTGTCCGGACCCACTGCTCCATCTTGGGGACTTACCCTCCACTGTGTAAGCTACCCGAATGAATATAAACTGTTCGCAGATAACTTGTTCAAAGACCCAGGCTAGAAAAAATAGGATCGAGACCGTGAAAACTTATGTAGCAAAACCCAGTGAAGTGACCAGGCAATGGTATCTGATCGATGCCGATGGAAAAACGCTTGGACATTTGGCCAATGAAGTGTCGATCATGCTCAGAGGCAAGAACAAGCCAGAGTTTACTCCTCATGTCGACTGCGGCGATTTCATCGTAGTCATCAATGCCGAAAAAATCAAAGTAACAGGCAAAAAAGAAACCCAGAAATCTTATTACAGTCACTCCGGTTTTCCTCATGGATTCAAGGAAGAAACCCTTGCTTCACTGAGACGCAGAAAGCCTGAAGCCATTATTGAGCGAGCTGTCAAAGGTATGCTTCCCCATACAACATTGGGTCGTGAGCAATTCACCAAACTCAAAGTTTATGCTGGTGACAAACATCCGCACGAAGCTCAAAAACCCCAAGTTTATACTCTGTCTCGCTAAAGACGCGTAAGCAAAATAAGGACGCGTAAGCAAAATAAGGAAAGGAAATAAAAGTAAATGACTAGCGTAATTCAATACTACGGAACCGGTCGCAGAAAAACTGCCACAGCCAGAGTTCGTCTTTTGCCGGGCAAAGGTCAAGTTTCAATCAATGGCCGCACCGTTGAAGATTATGTAGGCGGACGTCACGGACTGGAAAAAGTGCTTGAGATTCCTTTTCAACTTGCCGATGCAGTCGGACGTTTTGACGTCATGATTTCAGTTCGCGGCGGTGGAATTGTCGGACAGGTCGGCGCCATCAAACATGGTATCGCCCGTGCTCTGGCAGAAGCCAATCCGGCTAACAGAGGACCACTGCGCACCGAAGGCATGCTCACTCGCGATTCCAAAGTGAAAGAGCGCAAAAAATATGGTCGCAAGCGCGCCCGCAAACGTTTCCAATTCTCTAAACGTTAATCGAATTTGTCCGGTCTGTCCGGTTCAAATATTCAAAGACTTGCAAAAAAGGTTCCGTTTGCGACGGGACCTTTTTTATTGGTGAAGTCCAAGAAAGGTGTCACTTGTCACTTAAAATGGACAGCACAGCATGCAGGGTAGCGTCTGCGTGTTATGTGACACACAACACACAACACACAACACGCCTCATGGATAGGGCACTAATAGTCGGGTGTTACATAGCACTATGTACATAGTACATAATGCTCATAGCCCATAGAAAAAATGTGGTCGGAGCTATTCTTTATTTTGATCGCTTGAAGGGGTGATGATGCCTTTTGCGCGAAAAGGATTCTGGAAGCTGAACAAAGCAATAAAAGCAGTAATAGAAAGAAAGCCTGTGATACCGACAAATACCCATCCGAAAGCTTCACCCTCATTTATCAAAAAGGCGCCGGCGGCAAAACTGACACAGGATAAAAACAGTGCCAGGGGGATATAAAGTGCTTTCACCGATTGCATAAGCTCGGCTCGGGCAACCTTTTTTGCTTCTGCGCTGGCGGCGCTTTTATCATTGTTTTTCATACCGCCCATTTTATCATTTAAAATAGTCGAAGCACTTCTGGGGGTATTACTCTAAATTGGCTAAGGCGCTTCTAAGTTTTCTAACAGTACTTTCTTGTTTCCTGGTAACTGGCGCCTGCGGGGCAAGCAACGACGCCAAAAGCGATAATTCAGGCGTTAAGACTGATCAGCGTAAAGTTGATTCATTCTCTTCATTGCAAGTAAGCGGCCATGGAGACATAGTTGTTTCGGTCCAGGAAGCCGGGTCGGTGAGCATCACCGATAATGAAAAATACCTTGCCGGTATTTCCACCAGTGTTAAAGAGGATGTATTGCAAATTTCAGTTCCGGAAAATTTGGGCTCTGCTCCCAAAATAACAGTAGGCGTACCCAAGTTGGATAATATTGACGTCACCGGCGCTTGGAAAATGAAAATTGAAGATATTAAGACACCTGCTTTGAAAATAAGTGTTGACGGTGCAACCAATATGATTTGTTCCGGTAGTTGCGACGATCTGGTGGCGGAATTATCCGGTGCAAGTGAACTTGCAGCTAAAGAACTTAAGACCAAGACCTGCACATTGAATCTTGAAGGGGCCTGCAAGGTCAAAGTATACGTTAAAAACAGTTTGAAATTAGATGCGTCCGGCGCTTGCCGAGTAGATGTCGACGGTAATCCTGAGGTCACAAAGAATGTTTCTGATGCCGCCAGCCTGACTATAAACGGAGAATCAGGTGACTGAAGTTAAAGTCCATTACAAAATTCTCGGAGTTATTGCTTATGTGGTGGTGGCAGTGGTGCTGGCATCTCATTTGCAATGTCTCTGGAATGATTTTGTTTATATGGACAGGTTCAATTTGTGGCCATTAATTGCCATTTTGGACTGGCCCAAATTCTGGTTGGAAACACTTACTCAATGTCTGGTCAGTCCATTGAGTGAACCACTTTTTAAAGCCACTCTAGCTCTTGATGTTCAGGGTGTGAGAATGCGCTATCCGTCGGTTTACCACGCCATCAACCTTTCTTTGCATCTTTGTAGTTCTCTTCTGGTCGGCGGATTTGTTTTTCGACTGGCACGCTATCAATTGAAAATTTTCAAAGACAACTTCAATTTCGATCCTTACTTTGCAGCAGCAATTGCAGCTTGCTTATTTGCCAGCCACCCAATAACTTGTGAGAGTGTAAGTTATATTTCGTCCCGGTCCACACTGCTTGTGACCTTTTATTATCTTGCCAGTCTGCATTGTTTTCTGACCGGATTTTTGACTTCAGAAATTATGCGCGGACTGGTGGGTTACGGACTGGGATATTTTTTTGTGATACTTGCCACCTGGTCCTCCGCTCAAGGAATTACGGCACCGGCTGCATTCCTTGCTCTGACTGTTTTGATGAAGCCTGAAAAAGAAACTTATAAAAATTGGCTTCTAGATCGACCCTATGAATTTTTTGCTCAGCTGTTTCTAGCTCTGGTAGTACCGTTTGTTTTGTGCGTGAAATATGTGGCGCCCATTGGAAATGGATTTGGACTTGAGAAATTGAGCCTTTTTACTTATGTCCTCACTCAAGGCAAATTGCTAATCACCTACTATCTCAGGGTTTTTCTTGTTCCTTTTGGATTTTCGCTTGATCCGCCTGATATTCCAAATGAAATGTTGCAACAAGTTTTTTCCTGGATTGGTCTTTTCATTCCGGCGCTTTTCATTTTTCTTGCAGTCAAATTCAAGAACAAATTACTCGTTTCATTTTCATTAGTACTGGTTGTGCTCTCGCTTTTGCCCAACTTCATTATGGTGCAACCGGAAGTAGTTTCAGATAGACGTTTTTATATAGCCACAGCCGCTTTGTGTACAATTGCCGCTTATTTTCTGTCGGCGCGTTTCCTGGACAAACCGAGAGTGCTGGCAGGTATTTCCGTTGCAATTGTTCTTTTATTTTGTGGACTTTCAAATTGGCGGACTTATTACTGGCATGATGATTCGCGACTGTGGGGACAAGCACTGAAACTCAATCCGCAGAGCCAGCGCTGCCAGGTTATGGATGCCTGGGCGACAGCTTTTTCCGGAAAACTTGACGATGGCGCCAGGAAAGCATTTTCACTCTATGAGAAACAGGGCGAGTCCACCAAAAACAGGGCAATACTGGATCTGGTGCTGGGAACTCAAAGACTGCAAAGAAAAGAGTATGAAGGGGCACGAAAATTTTTCACTGAAGGATTGTCTCTGGCGGACAAACAAAATTTGTCTTCTGAAATAATCTGGGAAATGCAAGCTGGTCTGGCTGAGGCTAGTTTGAAGTTGAAAGACTACGAAACTGCCAGAAAATATGCCAATGAAGCGGTGAAAATACAACCCAACAAATCAAATCTGCACCTGATTCTGGGATGGTGCTATTTGAATGAAAACAATCCTAATGCTGCTTTTCTGGAATTGCAGCAAGCTCACTTGCTGGATCGATTTAATGCCGATGTGCTTGTACCCCTGGCGCGAGCGGCAACCGGTGTAGGCACCGAACAAATGCAGGATCTGGCATATAAAATATCCAAGCAGGCAAGACAAATCTTTGGAACCAACGACGAACTGCTGCTCACATGCGCATATTGTGCGCTTGAAAGCGGACATCTGGAAGAGTGTCTTGTGTATCTGGAAAACTACAATAAAAGCGACAATCCGAGAAACGCCGAATACTATTATTTGTTCTGGGGACTATACAAACGGCTGGGATGGGAAAAGCAGGCTGATGATGTCCTTGTGATTGCTTTGAAAATGGATCCCGATGTCAGAAAGCGAGTCAAACTATTTTTGAATCACAAAATAGTGCCGTTTAAAAGAAAGCTGCCTCAAGAGAAAGTGCAATAACTATTCTTTTTTGCTTGATTCTTTTATTTCTGAAAGCAAGTCGGCTACCACTTTCAATTTTTTATTCAGTCTGCAAATCTGATACCAGAGCGACACGAAACCAGCAGCCACAATGGTTGTGGATGCGCCTAATAGAAAAAATGCCTCATACGGTTTTTCTGCCCGCGCAACATCCAGAGCAGCGATAGACATCAAAAATACGACAAGCATAATCGACCAGACCAGACACATGAGAAAAATTGGTGCTTTTTCATATCTGAGAAATTCTATCTTTTCCGGCAGATTATCGGGCATGCTCATTAAATCCTGGTCTCCTTTTGGCTAGATTTTACCAGGCAGAGGCAAGTTCGGCCTCAAGACCGGCAAGATCTGTAATCGGTTCTTGACAGGTGTGGTTCCGGCAGATGTAGGCTGTGGTTTTGTCCTTTTGCAATTCACGTCCTTCAAAAAGAATACTCGGATGCTTTTCTCCGGCAAACTTTACCAATTCCACATCATTGGGTGCGTATCGGCTTAAAGCGGCAAGCAGAAACTTGTCGGCGTTTTTGTCTTTTTGTTTTAAAACAAGAGCGATTTCTTTTCCTTGTGACATTGAAAAATCCAGGGCGCAAAGCATATTTGCAAACTGATCCGGTGCCCGTGAAAAAAGACTGGCATAAGTGGCCATCACCTGGTCGGCAATTGATTTGTATTTTTCATTATTACTTAGTTTGGAAAGACGCAAAAGATTCATGCAGGCAACCGAAGTGCCTGAAGGCACTGCCCCGTCGAAATGATTTTTAGGTCTGAGTATGAGAGATTCGTGGTTTTCGGGAGTGTAATAAAAGTTTCTGTCTGTTTCGTTGTAAAAATATTCGATTGTTTTGCTGCCCAACAATTGAGCTTTTTCATACCAGACCGGGTCGGGATCACATGCAGCCAGGTCAAGCAGTGCCTGAGTGAAATAGGCATAATCGTCAAGATAGCCGTTTAGCCTGGCTTTCCCTTTTCCCCAGGTGCGGAACAAAATACCGTCTTTTTCCAGATTCTCAATCAAGAATGAAGCGGCTTTTTTTGCCCGTTCAAGATAAGTCCGGTCTTTTCCGGCTCTGAAACAACTGATAAGCGCACTTATCATAAGCGCATTCCAGCTAGTCAAAATTTTGTCGTCCCGTCCCGGTGCAGTTCTTTTCGCCCTTTCGATCAAAAGCTTTTCTTTGAGTGGCTCGGCTCTGTTTTTGTCATCTTGAGAGGGTATTTCCAAAAGATGAAGCACGTTATTTGAATGTTCGAAATTGCCTTCTTCGATGGCGCCGTATATGGTGGCAAACCAATCGCCGTCTTCTTTCAAGATTTCGCGCAACTCACTTCTTTTCCAGACGTAAAACTTGCCTTCCTCACCTTCAGAGTCGGCATCGAGACTGGAATAAAAAACGCCGTCTGCATTTGTCAATTCCTTTTGCACAAAAGAGGCAACGGACAAACCGACTTCTTACCAGAATTCTTTGCCGGTGCATAAGTATGCATTCAAATAAACCTGGCATATCAGAGCATTGTCATAAAGCATTTTTTCAAAGTGTGGAACCAGCCAGCGTCGGTCGGTGGAATAGCGGGCAAAGCCGCCTCCCAGGTGATCAAAGATGCCGCCCAACGCCATTTTGTCCAGGGTGGTGTCAATGATGGTGAAACAAGTCTCTTTTTCCTGACCTTCAAGGCTGGGCAATATGCGCAACAACAATTGCAATGTGGATGGATGTGGAAATTTGGGCGCTCCGCCGAAGCCGCCCCATTTTTCGTCAAAAGTACGGTTTATTTTCTGCAAAGCATTTTTCAATAACGATCGATCAAGATCTCCTTCTTGTCCCAGATTAATAGAATCAAGCTGTTTCAAATGCTCTGTTATTTCGTCCGAACTTTCTTTCACGTCGCCTGGGCTGTCGCTCCAGGCTTGAGCAACACCCAGAAGAACACGTTTGAAAGAAGGCATACCATGCCTGTTTTCAGGCGGAAAATAAGTGCCGGCGAAAAATGGTTTCAATTCAGGTGTTAAAAAAACAGTCATAGGCCAGCCGCCGTGTCCGGTCATGACCTGAACGGCACGCATATAAATCTCATCCAGGTCTTGACGCTCTTCGCGATCCACTTTTATGTTGATGAAAAGCTTATTCATCAATGCCGCGGTTTCTTCGTCTTCAAAAGACTCATGCTCCATCACGTGGCACCAGTGACAGGCTGAATAACCTATCGACAAAAGAATGGGCTTGTTTTGTTTTCGTGAAGCCTCCAGAGCTTCCTCGCCCCAGGGGTACCATTCAACCGGATTATAAGCATGTTGCAACAGGTAAGTGCTTGTTTCATCAATTAACTTATTAGCTTTCTTGGTCATTTTATTTAGTGACGATCATCGATTTTCTAGATTGTTTGTTAGAAAGGGCTATGTCATAGGCTTCCAGAGTGGACGCAAGAGTGTTTTGCCAGTTTATTGATTGCACACTTTGTCGGGCATTGGTTGAAAGTTTTGCCAGCAGCTGACTGTCGAGCATCAAACTGCGCATTAATGAAGCCAGTTCTTGCGGATCTAAATGATTTTCCAGTATCAGTGAGTCGATTTCATGTTTCAACAATTCTGAAACACCGCATGCCCGGCTCACAATCGGCACGATTCCCAGTTGCATCGCCTGCACCGGCACCATTCCAAACGGCTCGACTCTGGAGGGCAATACCAGGACTCGGGCTTGAGCGTAAATTTTCTCGATTTCAGGCACAAAACCAAGAAAAGTGACTTGTTCTTCTATCCCCAACCATTTTGCTCTCAATTTCAATTCCATGCGATCCCGCACGCCTGTAACAAGCAATTTGAATTTTAGTCCCTGCTTTTTCAAAATCTGGCAGGCTCTAAAAAGAATGTCCAGACCTTTTTTGCGAAAACCGCGTCCGGTGAAAACGAAAGTAAATTCTCCCTGTTCGCTTTGTGTAATCTGGCTGCAGTCGGTGCTTGTCGATGCACCCGGATACGCTATGACAAAAGGGTCGGACGGATCTTTTTCAAAAGTTTGAAAATAATCCTCCTGCATTACTCTGGAAACAAAAATAGGACACAATGCGTTGTCCAGAAGAAACTTGTCGAAAGTGTTGCGTGTTTTGTATCTGGAAGCAAGAGCTATTTTCGATTCGTTCAGCAATTTCTCCCAGTTTTCTCCCACGCTGGAAAGCCGCTTCACCGAATGATTATGAAATGTCACCACATCCGGTTCAGGACAGGGGAGGTGCTGAGAGTGAATCAAATCAAAATTGTCTTTATGCCGCTCCAGAACGGTTTTAGTGTTTCTGAAAGCATAACGATATCTCTCATCACGAGCCAGTCCGTCGGTTCCAGGGCGCTCCATTTCTCCATAAGTCAGCACTTGCAAATTGTGGTGTTTGAATTCAGACTTATTTTCTTCGCAAATAACAGTCACCTTGAGACTCTTTTCCAAAAGGCCTTCAACCAGTTTGTGTGTGTATAGTTCAAGCCCACCATAAGGTCCGAAAGTTCTCACCACCATGGCAATATGTTTTCCGATTACTTTGGGAGAGGGAGAAAAAGACATTCAATGTTTCCTAGAAGTAAGTGCTTTCCAAAAGTCCGTCATACAAATGAATATTGGCTGCAAGCACGCCGTTGAAGCCGTATTCAACAGCTTTTTGATTTTTGCTTTTTTGCAAAAAATGTTCCGCCAGCATAAGGGCTTCATCTGAATGTTCAATTTCCACATTGATATGATCAAACCATCGATGATTTTCCAGACCGAAGCGATGAAATGCTTTGAAAAGTGATTTAAATTCTTCCATAGCCATTATTTCAGTTGCTGAAATCGCACCGGCAATAACGGCAGGCTTGTAATAACCGCATTCAGGTTCAGGCAAATAAAACTGAGTGACTTTTTTCATGTATGAACGAACGCCAGAGGCGACTTTATCCGAGATTGCATCGTTTGTCTGTTTGGACAAATGTTTGATCAGGTCGCGCAACTGTCCCTGGTGGCAATCTCTAAAATCACCGTTTCCGTATTCATTACGCACATTTTCCAGAATGAAACCAACAGCCGGCTCAGGCATTCGGCTTACCGCCAGCAATAACAATCTGCGCAAAAGTGTGGCGTGAGCGTCATAGTTGGAAAGCAGTTGTATAGCCTGCTTTTGATTCAGTTGCAAATTTGTCAGAAATTCATGTCGGGAAACTGCGTGCGCAGAAGCCAGATCACGTAGATAACTTGCTTTGGTCAGCTTGAGGTCGAGCACTTCTTTTTAGGACGAGCAAACACTTGAAACTTCATGCTTTTTTGCAGCCTGCTCTTCCTGACCTCCATCTTCTTCATTCTCAAGCAGCCACTGGGCTTCAAGGGCTGCGCGGCAGCCGGTTCCGGCCGCTGTGACCGCTTGTCTGTAGACACTGTCCATCACGTCGCCTGCTGCAAATACGCCGTGAATTTTTGTTTTCACACCATCAGTGAGCAGGTAACCGGATGGATCAAAATCAAGTTGTCCCTGGAAAAGTTCGGTGTTGGGCTGGTGTCCGATAGCAATGAATAAACCGTCGGCTTCAATTTGTTTGACTTCGTTTGTTTTGATGTTTTTGACACGGATCCATTTCAACTGGTGTTCCGCCGGATCTCCGACTTCTTCCACCACGCTGTCCAGAATATAGTCGATTTTTTCGTTGCGTTTGGCTCTGTCCACCATGATGCGTGAGGCTCTGAATGAATCGCGTCTGTGAATGAGAGTGACTGATGTTGCAAATCTTGTCAGGAATATGGCTTCTTCAATAGCGGTATCACCGCCACCCACCACGAATACCTTTTTGTCGCGGAAGAAAAATCCGTCGCAAGTAGCGCAGGCCGAGACGCCATGTCCCATTAATTTGGATTCGTTTTCCAATCCTAGAAGTTTGGCTGTGGCGCCGGTGCAAATGATTAAAACGTCAGTATGTATTTCTTGCTCACTTGTTTTGATAACAAAAGGTCGTTTGGATAAATCAACCGATTCGGCGTTGTCATAAATAAACTCAGTGCCGAAACGTTCCGCTTGTTTGTGCATACGAGTCATTAAATCCGGACCCAGTATGCCGTCTTCAAATCCAGGAAAGTTTTCCACGTCAGTGGTTATTGTCAACTGTCCTCCGGCTTGCATGCCTTCAATGACCAGAGGCTCAAGATTGGCTCTAGCGGCATAAATGGCAGCCGTAAGTCCAGCTGCACCGGATCCCAGGATGGTAAGTTTCTTTTTCTTCGGCATCAGGATATCTCTCTAAAGCGGTCGCCACATGGCAACCTCTCAGGCGTTTTTACAACCTTTTATTGTATGCCGCCTGAAGCCGAAAAACAGGAAATTTAGGATAACTTATTAAGCGTGTTTGCCGGTTTGTGTGTGCAAACTGGACAGTCCCGGTCGAAATCCGTAAGGGAGCGACCTTTTCAGATTGTCGAATTTCAAGCGCATTTCGTCTCTTTTCTTAATCGTAATGGCTATCTGTTTTTTAAGTAAAAAGGGGTCCAATCTCATATTCTTGGTTTCCAGATGTTGAGCAAGCTGGTCAAGATCGTTCACTTTGCCCAAATACTGCTGGGCTTTTACCAGTACAGGATGAGTGGAATCAAAAAATTCCACCAGCAAATACCGCCAGGCTTTAATTGAAAGTCTCACTTCGTGCAACTCTTCAATTGTGCTTGCTTTTGTGACCAGATCTCGGGTCTTCTTCTCGTGTTGAGCCAGGGCTATATTGAAATGTTCTTCGCACTCAAGCAGTCTGCGCGTTTTTTGATTTTTATCTTTTCGTTTGCCGCCCACCACATGTAAGAACCTGGAATGAGCTTTGAGCTTTATTTCAAGGATTTGAACACGCTCGATTAAATAATTGCGCAGTTTCTTGAAAAGCCTGGATAAATCTATTTTGGATAGTTCCTTTATCAGTTTCTCTCTTGCTTGCTCACGTTTTTTTCTGAAAGCCATGACCACATCGTCACAAAGCCCTATTTTTTTTGACAGTGAGCACATAACATCGTATTCGCGAAGTTTTCCCAGAATTTTGTAGGCTCGTCTAATGTCGCGTCCCAGCCCTTTTTTGTATTTCTCTGTTTCCCAACCGTCCAGTTTGAGAACGCCCCAGATTGAATACCAGCGTCTGAACATCACACGCATATCATGGACAGATTCTTTGCCTTCTTCCTGTTTCAAGAATAATAGAGTGTCTTCCAGTTCACTCACTGCCTCAATGGCGGTTTGATATTCCATGCTGAGCCAGTTTTGTGCCATCTACGGGATTCCTTTGTAGGTTGTTGATCGCGGTCAGGACGAAAAAATATCAGAAAGAACTTCTTTTGACCTTTTCAAGATCAAGTCTTTACCGCCGCGGGCATAAACCGCTTGCATCCGTTCAATAATAGACGGCATGGTCACCTTTGAAAAGGGTGGAAGATGAGCTCGTTCACTACTTTGGCGCAATCTCTCCCTG